>CALFNB010000266.1 GCA_937902425.1 uncultured Acetobacteraceae bacterium
TCGTCCCTTCCTGTGCACGCCAGACAGAGTCGCCTATTTCCGGGCGGGCCCTAAGCCCGCACCATCCGACTGCCGCGGCGCGCGCGCCACTCGCTGGCCAGGCCCATCATCGCGGTCAACGCCATGAACAGCACGGAGGAGTAAAACACCCAGCGCGGCAGGTTATGATCCATGATCCAGCCGCCGATCATCGGCCCGATCGTGCCGCCGATGTTGAAGCCGGTGGTCACGATGCCGAACACGCGTCCGAACGCGCCGGGCGGGGAGGCGGCCCGCACCAGCATGTCGCGTGACGGCGCGATCATGCCGGACAAGAACCCGGCGGTGCCCATCGCCGCGACCAGGAACACCGGTCCGAGATCAACCGAGCCGACCGCCAGGATCAGGACCCCGGCGGCGCCAAATCCGGCCGCCGCGACATCGCCATGACGTTTCGTCGCATCGGCGATGAAGCCGCCCGCCAGCACGCCGACCGCTGTCGCGAACAGGAACGCGGTCAATGCCGCGTTGGCGGCCGACAACGTGATCCCGTACATCGAAACCAGCGCGACGGCGGAGTAATTCGTCAGCGCCCCGCTGCTGAGACTGAGTAGCGTGAAGAACCCAACGAGGCTCAGTACCGCGGGCGTCAGCAAACCGCGCAGGTTGACATGTGCGTGTCCGCCGGCCGAGGTCATCTCCGCCTGGGTCGTTTCCAGCCAGCCGGCGAACATCAACGGCACGGCGACGATCACGCCAAGCAATCCGGCGGCGATAATGGCGGCGTTCATGCCCCAAAGCTGTGTCATCAGCAGCATCGTCATCGGCGCGATCGCGGAGCCAAGGTATCCGGCGAAGGTATGAAACGAAAACGCCCGCCCGAGCCGCGGCGGATCGATCACCGACCCGAGGATGGAATAATCCGCCGGGTGATACACCGAATTCGCGATCCCCAGCAGCACCGCGGAGACCAACAGCCAAGGGTAAACCGGAAACAGCCCGACGGAGACATAGGTCAACCCGCCCAGAAGCAGACCGCCGATCAGGGTACGCCGGGCGCCGAACCGATCAGCCACGTAGCCCATCGGCGTCTGCACCACACCGCTGGTGATACTGAAAACCGTGATCACGAGGCCGAGTTCGATATAACCGATGCCAAGCCTTTGCTTCAGCATGGGAAACAATGGAACAAGCACGAGGTAGTGGAAATGGCTGACCATGTGCGCGGCGCTGATCAGGCCGAGCGCCTTTAACTCTGTCTTCCTGGAGGCCCGCGCTACACTCATCAGGCGAAAGCCTTTTTGATGCGAGCCCAGTCTTCGATGGCGCGCTCTTCTCCGGGGGTGATGGGGATGACGAACTGATTCCAGCCGGCGTCGCGCAAGGCCTCGATGCGCTGTTTGAGTTCCTGCTCCGTCGCGGTGAAGGTGGTGCGGCGGATCAGTTCGGCGTCGACGAACTGGCGTTCCTCGGGTTTGACGAAGACGAAGTGGCCGCGGTGGTTGTTCAGGTAACGCGCGTCGGACGGCTCGAATTTTCGCGCCAGTTCGATGTAGCCGTCGATGTTCTTTTGGACCGATGCGGGGACCTCGGAGGTGTTCTTCCACCCCGCCATGTCGACGTCGGCGGCGCGGTGCAGCAATACCGCCGCACGCGGTCCCGCCTGTGCCATGGCGCGCGGGCTGTCGGCGGGCTCGTCCGGTTCCAGGACGCAGCCGCACACCCAGGCGGTGGTGTAGAGATCGGCGGTGGAGCGGCCGGACGCGGTCCAGTCCTCGCGCATGCCCTCGATCGCCGACAGCGCGCCGGGGACGTCGCTGATGAACGTCTTCCACGCCGCGCCGAGCCGCGCGACCAGCGCCTGCGACTTCGGTCCATAAGCGGAGATGTGCAGTTTTACCGGGTCCTTGATGTTGATCAGGCCGGCGTCGGGGTTGAGGAAACGGATCTTTCGGGATTTACCCTCAATGGTGGTTTCCAGCGTCTCGCCATTCAGCAGGCCGTAGACGACGCGGATATACTCCTCCATGTCGGCGAGCTTCATCGCGCCGAGGCCCATGGCCCGGCGGGCCGAGAACCCGGTGCCGACGCCGAAGTCGATACGCCCAGGAGCCATGGCGTTGAGAGTGGCGAAGGCGTTGGCGGTAACGGCGGCGATACGGTTGGAGGGAACCAGCACGCCGGTGCCGAGACGGATGCGGCTGGTCTTCAACGCGGCGGCGCCCATGGCGACGAAACAATCCGCCGTGATCATCTGCGTGTCATAGAACCACGCGTGGGAGAACCCCAGTTCCTCCGCCCGTTGCGCGAGTTTCCAGGACTCGCTGGACGTGGCGATGCCGATGCCGAATTCCATGAACGCCGTCCTCCGTATGTCCTGGGTGTTTACCGCATTTTGGCGGGTCGGGAAACGTGGTACGTCCGTGACAAACCAGCCGCGAGGCAACGATGAAATTCGGTCTCTGTTGCATCCCCGACCATCACGCGGAATATTCCGGCTCCTGGAGCGATTGGTACGAGGGGATGATCGCCGAGGTCCGGCTCGCGGAAGCGCTCGGGTTCGACAGTGCGTGGTTCGCCGAGCACCGTGTGCCCGGCTTCGCGTTCGGCTCTCCGACGCGGTTCATCGCCGCCCGCGCGCGCGCAACGAAGCGCATTCGCCTGGCTGCGTCGGTCAGTTTGTTGTCGTTGAACAATCCCGTCCGCACCGCCGAGGATTACGCGATGGCGGATGTGCTGTCGCATGGGCGGCTGGCGCGGTCATTGGCCGGCCGGAGGAAAGCATCGAGAAAGTCGCCATGTTGTCCGAACGATCCGGCCGGACGCAGATCGCCTTCGAAGTGAATTACGGCGCGCTGCCGCACGACCGCGTCATGCGGTCGCCGCGGCTGTTCGCGGAGCGGGTGATGCCGTGTTTCGCCGATGGTCGAAATTCGTGAGGTTCAGTTTCCGCCGGTGATCGGCATATAGCAATGGTTCGTACTTCGCCGGATTGTCGGCGCTAACACAGGTGGGAACCGGTTTGATGATCGCGTCGAGACCGGGCCCGAAAAAGAACGGGATCGCGTGACGCGGCGTATTGTTGTCGTTGATCACCCGATGCGGCGTCGGCGTATAACGGTCGTTGGAATAGCGGCCGAGCATTTCGCCCGTGTTGACGACGAACGTGTTGGGAACGTGTGGGGGACGGATCCACTCGCCCTCGGTGGTGCGCACCTCAAGGCCCGGCAGCGACGATCGTGCCAGCAACGTCAGGAAATTGGTGTCGATGTGGGGGGCGAAGCCGAACTGGTTGTCCTCGGCGGTGGCGTGGCTTGGGTACCGGATCAGCCGCAAGGTCGTGGTCGGCTTCTTGAACTCGGCGACGAAGTAATCGTCGGGCAGACCAAGGGACGTGCCGATCACCGACACCATTCTCGCCGCCAACGGCCGCATCGCGGTCGTATAGGCCAACGTGGCCGCTTTGAATTCCGGCATCTCCGCCGGCCACTTGTTCAGGCCGTACAGCGGGTCGCCGGAGACGATGCGCGGATCGTCCGGGCTCAGGTCGTTGACGATATAAAAACTCTCACTGAGGTTCGGCTGCGTGTTCACGTGGACTTTCGAGGTGCGCACGATCTGCGCCCCATATGGCAAATAACCGATGTTCAGGTCGCCGACTTTCAACGTCAGCTTGCGTTCCGACGGAAGATCGAAGAACGACGCGGCGGCGGCGAAGGTACCGTCGATCAGGTGTTGCTCGATGCCATGATTGATGATGACCAGGAACCCCGTGTCGCGGCAGGTATGTTCGACCGCGCGCGCCAGTGCCGCGCGAGCACCTGGCTCGTTGGCCAGATACGGGCCGATATCCAGCAGCGGAATCCGCCCGGCGGCATCAGAGGCGCGCGGCGCGGAGAGAACCTGGCTCATGGGTCATCCTCGATCTGAGTAGCGGGTTGATCATCGCATCCCCGCGTGCGAAGGACCAGAGAGAGACGCCAGGAAGACAACCATACCATGACCAACCCCACGCACATCGTCGCGGGCGGCGGCTCGGCCGGATGCGCGTTGGCGGCCCGGCTGAGCGAAGACCCCGCCAATCAGGTGCTGGTGATCGAGGCCGGACCGGATCACGGCACCACGAATATCCCCGACGACATCCGCGACACCTACGCGCACCGGGCGATGACCAACTCCGCGTATTTCTGGCCCGCGCTGCAGGTTTCCCGCGGCTCGCATGCCGGCATTCCGGCGGCGGGCCGCAAACCGTATTTCTTTTATCAAGGCAAGTTGATGGGCGGCGGTTCCTCGATCAACGGCCAGGTCGCGCTTCGCGGCGCTCCCGCCGACTTCGATACGTGGTCCGAACTCGGCGCCAAAGGCTGGGACTGGAACTCGGTGCTGCCGTATTTTCGCAAGCTGGAAACCGACCTCGACTACACCGACCAATATCATGGCGCCGCCGGACCGATCACGGTGCGCCGCATTCCGCGCGATCAATGGGACGAGTTCACCAACGCCGTCGCCCGCGGCTGGGAAAGCCAGGGTCATACGTTCGTCCCCGATATGAACGGCGAATTCCAGGAAGGCTACGCGCCGTTGCCAACCTCGAACGATGGCACCGCGCGCCGCTCCACCGCCAACGGCCATCTCAACGATGCGGTCAGGGCACGACCCAATTTGCGGCTGATGCCGGAGACGCAGGTCAACCGAGTGCTGTTCACCGACAATCGCGCGATCGGCGTGCAGGTGACGCGCGCCGGCCAGATTGAGTCACTGTTCGGCGACAAAGTGATCGTCAGTTCCGGGGCGTTCCACAGTCCGAAACTGCTGATGCTGTCGGGTGTCGGTCCCGCGGCGCATCTGAAGCAACACGGCATTCCGGTGATCGCCGATCGTCCCGGCGTCGGATCGAACCTGCAGGACCATCCGCTGATTTCCGTCTCCGCCTATCTGCCGCCGATCGCGCGCGAGAAGCACGTAATCCGGCGCAATTACTCCTACCTGCGCTATTCTTCCGGCATCGCCGCGTGCGAACCCGCCGACATGATCATGATGGCGGTCTGCCAATCGATGTGGCACGCGGTGGGGGAGCGGATCGGCACCCTCAGCACGTATGTTTCGCTGCCGTATTCGCGCGGCACGGTTCGCCTTGCCTCCAACGATCCGACCGCTCCACCGGCGATCGACTTCAATTGGCTGGCGGACGCGCGTGACCGCGATCGCCTCGTCGAGGCGTTCCTGCGCATGGGCCGCATGATCACCGCCGAGCCGGTCAGCCGTTACGCGCTCGACGCGTTTCCGTCCAGCTTCTCGGAACGGGTCGCGGCGATCAGCCGTCCCACGGGCCTGAACGCCGTGCTGACCAACGTCGCGGCGATGCTGCTCGATTCCGCCGCGCCAGTCCGGAAATTTCTGATCGAGAACGTCATCAGCGAGGCACCGGCGCTGAAGGGCTTGCTGGCCGATCGCCGCGCCGCCGAAGAGTACGTTTGTTCCGCCGTGCGCAGCGCGTGGCACCCGTCCTGCACCTGCCGCATGGGGGCGGAAGACGATCCGATGGCGGTCACCAACCCGTCCGCCGCGGTGATCGGGACACGCGATCTTTACGTCGCCGATGCCTCGATCATGCCGCGGGTGACGCGCACCAACACCAACCTTCCATCCATCATGATCGGCGAACGAGTCGCTGACCTTTTGCAACAACGGTGAGCCAACCATGAAACGACGCACATTCCTCGCCGCCGGTGCCGTCGCGCTGGCGCGGCCGGCGATCGGCGCGCAAACCACGACGATCATTCATGTGCCGCAGGGCAATCTGGTGACGCTCGATCCGGTGTTCACCACGGCGATCGTGACGCGGAACGCGGCGGCGATGGTGTTCGAAACGTTGTTCGGCCGCGACGAAAAGCTCGAACCGAAGCCACAGATGCTGGAAGGATACCAAACCGACGAGAATGGCCTGCTCTGGACGATGCGACTGCGCGATGGATTGCTGTTCCATGACGGCACGCCGGTGCTGGCGCGGGACTGCATCGCCTCATTGCGCCGCTGGATGAAACGCGACGCGATCGGCCAGACCGTCGCCGACCGGCTCGACACGCTGGAGGCGAAGGACGACAAGACCCTGGTCTGGCACATGAAGAAGCCGTTCGCCGCGCTGCCCAACGCGCTGGCCAAGACGCAGAACACGCCGTCGATCATGCCGGAGCGTATCGCCGCGACCGATCCGTTCAAGCAGATCCCGGAAGCGATCGGCAGTGGGCCGTTCCGCTACGTGCCGGATGAATATGTCTCCGGCCATCGCGCGGTGTTCGCGCGGTTCGATAAGTACAATCCGCGCCCCGAACCCGCGAGCTTCGCCGCCGGCGGTTATCGCGTGCTGGTCGATCGGGTGGAGTGGCAGATCATCCCCGATGCGGCGACCGCGGCGAATGCTCTGGTGACCGGCTCGGTGGACTGGCTCGATTCACCGTTGCCCGATCTGCTGCCCATGTTGAAGACCAAAAGCAATGTCGTGGTGGCGCCGGTGGATATCTACGGCACGTTCGGCGGTCTGCGGCCGAACTGCACGCAAGGACCGACCGCCAATCCCGGCGTGCGGCGGGCGATGCTCGCGGCGGTCGATCAGGTGGATGTGATGACTGCGGTGATGGGCGGTGATCCCGCGCTGTTCAAGGCTCCAACAGGGTTTTTTATTCCCGGCTCGGCGTCCGCCAGCGATGCCGGCATGGACCATGTAAGTAAGCGCCCCGGTAAGGATGAGATCAAGGCAATGCTCAAACAGGCCGGCTACGCGGGTGAGCGCATCGTCTACATGCATCCGACCGATCAGGTTTATTACGATGCGATGAGCGCGGTCGCGGTCGCCGCGTTCCGCGAAATCGGCCTCAATGTCGACGAGCAGGCAACCGACTGGGGCACCGTGGTCGAACGCCGATCCAACCGGGAGCCGCTGGATAAAGGCGGCTGGTCGATGTTCCCGTACGGCGCGCCGGCCGCCGATTATCAGGACCCGATCTTCGCCACCAATCTGCGCGGCAACGGCAAGAGCGCGTGGTTCGGCTGGCCCGACGACCCGAAGGCCGAGGAACTGCGCAACCGCTGGATGGACAGCAACGATCCCGCCGAGCGGCACCGCCTGGACGCGGAAATCCAGGCCAACGCATTTGAGAACGTGCCGTATATTCCACTTGGCCAGTACCTGCCGCCGGCCGCGTACAGCAAGAAGCTGAGCGGTGTCCTGAAAGGTGCCGTGCCGGTGTTCTGGAACGTCACGAAGAGCTGAGCGGCGGTTCCCCCGGGAGCTCGTCTCCCGGGATCGCGGTGGTTTACCCCGACGCCAGGGTCTTCATCGCCTCCGTCCGCTCGAACAGCCGCAGCAGCCACCGGATCGCCCGCCCACGGTCCGAGGTCAGACCGGGATCGCGCAGCAGCAGCACCGCCGCGTCGCGATGCGCCATCTCGAGCAATCCCTCGTGCTCCACCGGATCCGCCAGCCGAAACCCTGGCGCGCCCGCTTGCCGCGTACCCAGTACATCGCCGCCACCGCGCAGTCGGAAATCCTCGTCGGCGATCAGAAACCCGTCGTCGGTATCGCGCAGCAGCGTCAGCCGGCGGCGAGCGGTCTCGTTGACCCAGTCCTCATGCAGCAGCAGACAGAAACTGGCGTCCGCGCCGCGGCCGACCCGCCCGCGCAACTGATGCAACTGTGCAAGTCCGAACCGTTCCGCGTGCTCGATCACCATCACGCTCGCCCGCGTCACATCGACGCCGACCTCGATCACCGTGGTCGCCACCAGCAAGCGGATCGTTCCGGCGGCGAAAGCGGCGAGTGCCGCGTCGCGCACCTCCGGCGATTGTTGCCCATGCACGATCCCGACCCGGTCGCCGAACCGCATCCGCAATTCGGTGACCCGTTCCTCGGCCGCCGCGAGGTCGATCAGCTCGCTCTCCGCCACCAACGGGCAAACCCAGTACACCTGAGCGCCCTCGTCCAGCTTGCGCGCGACTCCCTCCAGCACGTCCGGCATCGTGGCGAACGAGTGCAGCGTCGTGCGAATGGGTTGCCTTCCGGCGGGTTTCTCGGTCAGACGGGACACATCCATTTCGCCCCATTGCGTCAGCACCAAGGTGCGCGGGATCGGCGTCGCGGTCATCACCAGAACGTCAGTGTGCTGGCCCTTTGCACCCATTAACAGCCGTTGCGTGACGCCGAAACGATGTTGCTCGTCGATCACCGCCAGGCCGAGGTCCTTGTACTCCACCGCCTCCTGAAACAAAGCGTGCGTGCCGACGATCATCGGCAATGAGCCATCCTTAAGCGCGCGCAACAATTTCGACCGTTCGCGGCCTTTCACCGAGCCGGTCAGCAATGCCACCGGCACCGGCAATATCCGAGACAACGTGCGGTGATGTTGTTTCGCCAGCACCTCGGTCGGTGCCATCAACGCCGCCTGCGCGCCCGACTCGACGGCGCGTAACATCGCCAGCGCCGCCACGAGCGTTTTTCCGGAGCCCACGTCGCCTTGTAAAAGTCGCAACATTCGGCGATCCGAACACAAATCCGCGTCGATCTCCGCCAGCACCTTGATCTGCGACGCGGTCGGCGTGAAGCCGAATCGTTCCAGCGCCGTTGCCCGCAGTTCCGTGCCGCCGGTCAGCGCGCGTCCGATCCTGGCCCGCACCCGGCCCCGCACCAGTGCCAGCGCGACCTGACCGGCGAGGAATTCGTCGTATGCCAGCCGTGCCCGCATCCGCTTATGCGGCGCCGCCGTCTCCGGCATCTGTACCGCGCGCAACGCTTCGCGAAACGACGGCCATTTCTCCCGCCGCATCAGTACCGGATCGTGCCACTCCGGCAAATCCACCAGCCGCTCCATGCCCTGGGCGATCCCCGCGGCGACCTGGCGAGGCCACAGGCCGGCGGTCAACGGCCATACCGGCTCGATTGCCGGAACCCGCGAAGCCTCCGCGGCGGAAACCAAATGTTCAGGATGCGCGATGGTTACCTTGCCGTTGAACATCTCGATTTTGCCGGAGACCAGCAGTTGCGCGCCAGGCGGCATCTGCGCTTCACGGGTGAAACGAAAAAACACCAGCTCCGCGGTGCCGGTGGCGTCGCGGACCACGATGCGCCAGGGTTGCCTGGAGTGGGCGGGCCGCTCATGGCGAACCACCTCGACCGCCAGCGTCGCCACCGTGCCCGCGCGAGCGTCCCGGATCGTCGGCCGCGCGCTGCGATCCAGGTACGACTCGGGCATATGGAACAGCAGGTCGATGATCCGGCCTCCCCCATTGCCCCCCCCCGCCGCGCGGGCGATCAGCTTCGCCACCGCCGGACCTATGCCCCGCAGCGATGTCAGAGGCGCGAAAAGCGGGCTGAGCGGGTTCGAGTCCACGGGCTGACATGAGGTTGACCGGCCGCTATATGACAGTCCAACGATGACCGAGCCAGACCAGAGCGACGCCACCAGGAATGAACCGCGACGCCGGCGCTTGTTGTTTCGTGCCACGCATCGCGGAACGTACGAGAACGACCTGCTGATCGGCGGTTTTGTGCGCGACAATCTCGACACGCTGAACGAGGCGGATATCGATGCGCTGGAGGCTCTGATGGAGCGTCCCGATCCCGACCTCGCCGATTGGCTGACGGGACGGCGGCCGATCTCGCCCGAGGATGCCACGCCGATGCTGCTGCGCATGCGCGCGAGCGTGACGCGGTGATCGCGCCGACCGCGCAGGCGCCGGGGCTTCCGCCCCGGACCCCGACCAGGAGGCGCTGGCTCCTGGCCCTCCTGAGACACCCAACCAATGGACAGATTGCAAAGGGCCTCGCCCTTTGCTGGGGTCCAGGGGCAAAGCCCCTGGCGGGTCCGAGGGCGGAGCCCTCGCGCTTGCACGGCCCCGCCCGATGACCGACGCCATCCGCGTCTGGGGCGCGCCCGAGGGCTGGGACGCATTTCTGCTCGCGCAACGCCGCCGGGAGTATGCCGGACCGATCCTGCACGTGACCCGCGACGACGCGCGGATGGCGAGGCTGGCCGAGGCGCTCGCGTTCGCGATGCCCGAGGCCGAGATTCTGCGCTTTCCGGCCTGGGACTGCCTGCCGTACGATCGTGTGTCACCCAACGCCGCTCTGGTTTCGGAGCGCATCGCCACGCTGACACGGCTGCTCGACAAGCCCACCGGCCCGCGTTTTGTGTTGACCACGGTGAACGCGTTGGTGCAGCGGGTGCCCCCGCGTTCCGCCTTCTCCGGCGCCCGCATGGATGTGAAGGTCAATGGCCAGGTGAAGCCGGAGGAACTGGCGCGGTTCCTGGAAGCCAATGGCTACGGCCGGGCCGGCACCGTGATGGAGCCTGGGGAATACGCGGTCCGCGGCGGAATTTTCGACGTCTTTCCGGCGGGCGAGAGTGAGCCGCTGCGGCTTGATATGTTCGGCGACACGATCGAATCGATCAAGCCGTTCGATCCGTCAACGCAACGAAGTGGCGACGCCGGACGCCGAGCGCTGTCGTTGCGGCCGGTGTCTGAGCTCGCGCTCGACAAGGAGTCGATTTCTCGCTTTCGCACTGGCTGGCGCGAGTGTTTCGGGCCCGAGGCGGCGCGGGACCCGATTTACTTGTCGATCTCCGAGGGACGCCGCCACCCGGGCATGGAGCACTGGGTGCCGCTGTTCCATCCGGTGATGGAAAATCTGCTGGATTATCTGCCGGAGGCCTCGGTCAGCCTGGACCACCAGTCCAACGAGGTGTTGGAAGCGCGCCTGGAAATGATCGCCGATCACGCGCAGGCGCGAAAGGCGCCGCCGCGGGACGGGGAGGTGCCGTACCGAGCGTTGCCGCCGGAGCGATTGTATCTCGACCGTGACGAATGGGATGAGATGCTGTCGTTCGGTCCGTTGTTGGCGTTCACGCCGTTCGGCCGTCCCGATGGAGCGTCGGGCGTGGATGGCGGCGGGCGGCCGGGACCGGTGTTCGCGCAATCGACCAGCGCGCCGGGCGCCAACGTGTTCGAGCAACTGCGTGCGCAAGCGGAACGGTGGCGGACCGAGGGGCGGCGCGTCGTCGTCGCGGCCTGGACCAGGGGTTCGCGCGAACGGTTGGCACATCTGCTGACGGAGCATGGGTTCAAGGAGACGGCCCAGGAGGAGGGGTGGGCGGAGGTTCGACGGAAAGAGGCGGGGTCGGTATCGCTGATCACGCTGGGGGTGGAGCGGGGTTTCGTCGCCGAGCGGTTGGCGCTGGTGGGCGAACAGGATCTGCTGGGGGAGCGCATTTCTCGGCCACCGCGGCGGCGGCGGCGCGCGGACCAGTTCATCGCGGAAGCCACCGAAATCGCCGAGGGCGATCTGGTGGTGCATCAGGAATACGGCATCGGCCGTTACGATGGGTTGACGACTCTGACGGTCAATGACGCGCCACATGATTGTCTGCGACTGATTTACGACGGCGACGAGAAGCTGTTCCTGCCGGTGGAAAATATCGAGGTGCTGTCTCGTTACGGCAGCGATCAGCAGGGTGCCACGCTCGACAAGCTCGGCGGTGTCGCGTGGCAGAGCCGCAAGGCGAAGATGAAGCAGCGCATCCGCGACATGGCGGGTGAGCTGATCAAGATCGCCGCCGCGCGGCAGTTGCACGACGCGGAAATCATGGTGCCGCCGGAAGGCAGTTTCGACGAATTCTGCGCGCGCTTTCCGTTCGCCGAGACCGAGGATCAGTCGCGCGCCATCGCCGATGTGTTGGAAGACCTCGCCTCCGGCCGGCCGATGGACCGGCTGATCTGCGGCGACGTCGGCTTCGGCAAGACCGAGGTCGCGTTACGGGCTGCCTTTGTCGCCGCGATGTCGGGGGCTCAGGTGGCGGTGGTGGTGCCGACGACGTTGCTGTCGCGGCAGCATTTCCGTACGTTCTCGGCGCGGTTCGCCGGATTGCCGATCAAGGTCGCGCAGTTGTCGCGCATGGTGGCGACGAAGGAAGCGAACGAAGTGCGTCGTGGTCTGACCACGGGCGAGGTCAACATCGTGGTCGGCACGCACGCGTTGCTGTCGAAGTCGATCCAATTCGCTGATCTGGGGCTGCTTGTCGTTGACGAAGAGCAACATTTTGGCGTCGCGCACAAGGAACGGTTGAAGGCGCTGAAAGCCGACGTGCACGTGTTGACGCTGACGGCCACACCGATTCCGCGAACGTTGCAGCTCGCGCTTACCGGCGTGCGTGAAATGAGTTTGATCAGCACGCCGCCGGTCGACCGGCTCGCGGTGCGCACGTTCATCATGCCGTTCGATTCGCTGGTGATCCGGGAGGCACTACAACGCGAGCGTTTCCGCGGCGGTCAGGTGTTCTGCGTCGTGCCGCGCATCGAGGATCTGGGCCGCATGGCCGAACGCCTGCGGGAGATCGTGCCGGATGCGAAAATGGCCATGGCGCATGGCCGTCTGGCGCCGACCGAACTGGAACGGGTGATGACCGAGTTCGGCGATGGAAAGTCCGACATTCTGCTGTCGACCAATATCGTGGAAAGCGGCCTGGACATGCCGGCGGTCAATACGTTGGTGATCCATCGCGCCGACATGTTTGGTCTGGGACAATTGTATCAGTTGCGCGGCCGGGTCGGGCGCGGCAAGCAGCGCGGCTACGCCTATCTGACGTGGCCCGCCTCACATCGGTTGTCCGCCGCCGCCGAGAAACGCCTGACGGTGATGCAGACGCTGGATACCTTGGGCGCCGGATTCACCCTGGCCTCGCACGATCTGGACATTCGCGGTGCCGGCAATCTTCTCGGCGATGAACAGTCCGGTCACATTCGCGAAGTCGGCATCGAGTTGTA
The DNA here is from genome assembly GCA_937902425.1 of uncultured Acetobacteraceae bacterium. Lineage (GTDB taxonomy): Bacteria > Pseudomonadota > Alphaproteobacteria > Acetobacterales > Acetobacteraceae > Rhodopila. Next base: position 12,793 of record CALFNB010000266.1, read on the forward strand.
TCAACAGATGCTGGAAGACGCCGTCGCCGATATCCGCGCGGGAGAGGGCAGGCGCACCGGCCAGGAACGCGACTGGACGCCAAATATTTCGCTTGGATTGCCGGTTTTGATCCCGGAACATTACGTCCGCGATCTTCCGGTTCGACTGGGGTTGTATCGGCGAATCGGGGCGCTCGCCTCGGATGCCGAGACCGAGGCGATGGCGGCGGAACTGGTCGATCGCTTCGGCGTCCTGCCCAAGGAGGTCGACAACCTGTTGGGTGTTGTCGCGTTGAAACGCGCCTGCCGCGACGCGGGCGTCGAGAAACTCGATGCGGGACCGAAAGGGATGGTGCTGACCTTCCGCGGCAACGTGTTCCGCAACCCGGCTGGGCTGGTGCGCTGGCTGTCGGGGAAGGGCGGGCTGGTGCGACTGCGCCCGGATCACAAGCTGGCGATCGCCCGGGATATGGACGTCGCGGCTCGATTGAAATTCGCGCGCGATACGCTGGAGGCGCTGGTGCGGATTTCGAACGAGGCGAAGGCTGCGTAGCGGATCAGGTCTCCCAGTCTTCGATGCGCAGGCCGTTGACCCGCGAGAATTCGCGCGTGTTGTGGGTGATCAACGTGAGGTTCCGCGCGAGCGCCTGACCGGCGATCAGGATGTCGTACGGGCCGATGGGGGTTCCGGCGATCACGAGCGCCGCGCGGACTTCACCGGCGGCCTTGGCGTCCTCGCTGTTGAAATCAACCGTTTGGAAGTGCAGTGCATCAACGGATTCCATGTTACGGCTCGTGTGTCGTCCTTTGAACGCGCCGAAATAAAGTTCGTACATGACGATGGAGGGTACGCCGATATCCCCGGCACGATACCGGCCAGCCCACTCATCAAATTTCGGGTCCCCATTTAGAATTTTTATGACTGCATTCGTGTCGAGGAGAGATATCACGGCAGGTCGTCCAACGCGGGCCGCTCCTGCATCGGCAGTTCCTCTTCCGTCGCCCGGATGAAGTCGTCATCAAGCTTCCCGTATTTCTTCCGCCACGCGTCCAGCCAGGCCCAATCGTTCTGGATTGGCTCCAAAATGATTTTGTTGCCCTGACGGCGAATGCGGACCTCATTGCCTTCCACCCGGAACTCTTTCGGCAGCCGTACCGCCTGCGACCGGCCGGACCAAAACACCTTCGCTGTCGCCATCGGATATCCCCGTGATATATAGCATTGATATATACCATCAAACGCCCGCGTCAACCGGACGCCGCCCTTGACCTCGTCCCCTCACCATGGCCCATGAACATGAAAGCCCGACCGAGGACCCGCTCATGGCCCCACAACCCTTCACCCTCGATGTCCCCGACGCCGCTATCGCCGACCTGAAGACCCGTCTCGGACAGACCCGTTTCCCCGACGCCGCCCCCGGCGAACCATGGGCGTTTGGTGCCAGCGTCGATTACGTGCGTGACCTCGTCGGCTACTGGAAGGATCGTTTCGACTGGCGCGTGCAGGAAGCCGCGTTGAACGCCTTTCCGCAGTTCAAAACGCCGCTGCACGACATCGATCTGCATTATCTGCACGTCCCCGGCGTTGGCCCGAACCCGTATCCGCTGCTGTTGCTGCACGGCTGGCCGGGCTCGGTCTACGAGTTCCTCGATATCATTCCGCGGCTGACCGACCCAGCCCAGTACGGTGGCGATCCGAAGGACGCCTTCACCGTCATCGCGCCGTCGCTGCCCGGCTATGGACTTTCTTTCAAAGCTGGCCAGAAACGTTTCACCCTGCAGGATATCGCTGGCTGCGTGCACGACCTCATGACGCAAACACTGGGGTTCCGGAAATTCGCCGTGCAGGGCGGCGACTGGGGCGCCGGTACCGCCTCGTTGATCGGCAACAGCTACGCGTCGTCCGTTTGCGGCATCCACGTCAATCTGTTGTTCGTCCCGCGCGACCGCCCCGATGGCCCATCGTCGGAGGCGGCGAAACGTTACGCCGAAGACCTCGCGCACTGGCTCCGGGAAGAAACCGGCTACCAGCAAATCCAGGGCACCAAACCGCAAACCCTGGCGTTTGGCCTGACGGATTCTCCGGCCGGCCTGGCCGCGTGGATATCCGAAAAATTCCGCTCCTGGTCCGATTGTGACGGCATCCCGGAAAACGCCATCAGCCGCGATCGCATGCTGGCGAATATCTCGCTTTACTGGTTCACCGGCGCCATCGGCTCGTCGTTTTGGCCATATTATGGAAGGCTGCACACAACGTGGCCGATCTCACCCGCGAACCCGATCACGGTGCCGACCGGTTATGCCGCGTTTCCAAAGGAAATCCTGTTGCCGCCGCGCTCGATCGCGGAAAAGACCTACACCAACATTCAACGTTGGACCGAAATGAAAAAAGGCGGGCACTTCGCCGCCATGGAGCAGGCCGCCGCGCTCGCCGGGGAAATCCAGGACTTCTTCCGTCCGTTACGTTAACGTTTTCCGACCAGCCGGCTTCGCCCGATGGGCCGGAGCCGGAACAACCCAAAAGGAACCAACATGGCTCACGACGGCTTGCGCTTTGGCGTCTTCCTGGCGCCCTTCCATCGCGTCGGCGACAATCCCAACCTGGCGCTGCAGCGCGATCTGGAACTGGTCCAATGGCTCGATCACCTTGGCTATGACGAGGCCTGGATCGGCGAACATCATTCCGCCGGCTGGGAAACCATCGCCTCGCCGGAAATCTTCATGGGAGTCGCCGCCGACCGCACCCGCACCATCATGCTGGGCTCGGGCGTTACCAGTTTGCCCTATCACCATCCGTTGATGGTCGCGCAACGATTTGTGCAGCTCGACCACATGACCCGCGGCCGCACCATGCTCGGCGTCGGTCCCGGTGCCCTGGTGTCGGACGCCTACATGATGGGCATCGATGCCGAGCACCAGCGCCGCCGCATGGATCAATCGCTCGGCGCGATCGTTGCCCTGCTGGAAGGCAAAGCGCCGGTCACCCTGAAGACCGACTGGTTCGAACTGAAAGAAGCCCGCCTGCACCTGAAGCCGTACACCAAGGGCGGCTTCCCGATCGCGGTCGCCAGTGTGACGACTCCCGCCGGCTGGCTCGCCGCCGGAAAATACGGTGTCGGCGTGCTGTCGATCGGCGCCGGCGTGCCTGGCGGTCCCGCGAAGCTCGCCGACAACTGGCGCCTCGCCGAAGCCGAGGCCGCCAAACACGGCCGCAGCATAAGCCGCGACAATTGGCGCCTCGTCGTCAACATGCATTGCGCCGAGGACGATGAAACCGCCATGCGCGAAGTCCGCGTCGGCGAGCGTATCGAAACGCAAAGCTACTTCTCCGAAACCCTGGGCCGCCCGCCGATGCGCAGCGAGAATCCGCTGGGAGAGGGCCTCGCCGCCGCTACCACGCTGGTCGGCTCGCCCGAGACCATCATCGACGGCATCAACCGCATGCTGGCCTACACCGATGGCGGCGCCGGCGCGGTGCTGTTCCGCAGCCACGAATGGGCCAACCGCGAGCAAACGTTGCGCAGTTATGAGCTGTTCGCCCGCTGGGTCATGCCGCGCTTCCAGGGCAGCGTCGACTCGACCTGGGCCTCACGCGAGTGGTGCAGCGAGAACCGTCAGGGAATTTTCGGCCCAGCGATGGGCGCTCTGAAAAAGGCGTTCGTCGATGCGGGGCAGGAGGTGCCCGACATGATGCGGATGCGCCTGCACACAGGGAAGACTGAGGTCAACTGAGGCTTTGCGCGCCGCGCCCGATCGTATCGAAGGGCGCGGCGTGGTTTCCGATCACAAAGCTATCGGAACGTTCCGCTCGCGCTTCAGAGCATTTTCCGATCAGGCTGAAACACACTCTCAGTGGGTCAGAGTGTGTCCGAATTCCTCTGATGATTGATCGGCAAACGCAATTTTGGCTGCATGATCAGCATCCCCGGAGCGGCTCGTGGCCCCGTATGATTTGAGTGCATGTGTGTTCATCCGTGGTTGCATTTTGTTTTTCGGAGCCAATGCCGCCAAGAAGGAGGGCAACCACAGATGCACACAAATATTCTCGTGTGTTCGGACCGTCCGAGACCCACATTCATCGTGAGTGCCTTGCCTGGGCGCACGGTGCTCTGCTTGTGATCCATTGATTTCGCGTGATTCGTTTCCGGACTGATCGCAATCGACCGACCCGTCAGAATTCTCACCTTCGCTCTTGAATCCAGGGGCCGTCCACACCGGACACTATGAACCAGGCCCAGGATTCAACCGGGTCCGACACCACTCCAAGGCCTTTGCGTACTTTGCGTTCCTTTGGCCCGCTGGCGCTTGAGCTTGTCTCGATGCGAAATGACCCGCGGCCGTTCACCGGCAGCGAAGCAAACGGCAAAACGCAAACGGCGCAAAGGAACGCAAAGTACGAAAATGGCCAGGTGCGGTGGACGCCGCGAGCTGATCGGAAATGACTCTACGCCGCGTCGGCCGGCAGGTCGCGGAACGCCGCGCCCTCGTGGTTAAGCAGCCACCGTTTGCGCGCGATCCCTCCGCCGTAGCCGGTCAGCGAGCCATCGGCGCCAATCACGCGATGACACGGCACCACCACGCTGATGGGGTTCGACCCATTGGCCAGGCCGACAGCCCGAACCGACGTCGGACATCCAAGCCTCACCGCCAGCGCGCCATAGCTGAGTGTCTGGCCCGGAGCGATCGTGGTGAGACCGGTCCAAACGGCGCGTTGAAACGGCGTCCCGCCCGTGCGCCATTCGATGCCGGCGAGACATCCTGAATTCCCCTCAAAATATTGCCGCAGCAGGCGTTTCACATGTGCCGGCGCGGCACCCGGCGCCGGCACCATCGACCCGTAGTGGAGACGAAGCAGTCGGGCCATGCTCGACTCACGATCGGCCCAATCGAACGCACGCAGCGCGCCGGTCTCATCCGTGACAATCAGCGACTCGCCGATCGGTGTCGCCAGGCGATCCAGCCGAAGGCGTTCAGGCAGCTTGTTTGTCATGCGCGACCTTTTCAATGGCGGGGGATGCGGGGGCGGGGAACGCGGGCGGCTCCGAAGCCCAGAGATGCAGCGCGGCGTAGGCGCGCCAGGGTCGCCATCGCTCGGCGCGGGTCAGCAGTTCGGCCGGCGATGGCCGCACCCCGCTGGCATCGCTCAGCGCGCGCATCAGGCCGATATCGGCCGCCGGAAATGCATCCGGCTCGCGCAGTTCGCGCATCGCGATGTACTGGGCTGTCCATTCGCCGACCCCCGGCAGCGATCGCAGTCGCGCGACGGCCTCGTCGAGGCTCGCGCGCGGCCCGAAGATCAGCCGGTCAGCGACGACCGCCGCCGCCAAAGCGGACAGCGCCGCCCGCCTGGCTTTTGGCATGCCAATCGCGGCCAGATCGCCCTCAGCCAGGCGCCGCGGGGTGGGAAACACATGCGTCAGCCCCTGTCCGACAGCGCCGGGATCCGCGAAAGCCTCGCCAAAGCAGGCCACCAGTTTGCCGGCGAGCCGCGTCGCCGCCGCCACCGTGATTTGCTGTCCAAGAATGGCGCGCACCGCGAGTTCAAATCCGTCCCACGCGCCCGGAACCCGCAGGCCCGGCCGAGCCGCCACGAGCGGAGCCAGAACCGGGTCCCGCGCGAGATGGGCGCCGATCGCCACCGGATCGGCGGCAAGATCGAAGACGCGCCGGACCCGTGCGATGATCGCCGGCAAATTCCGGAGATCCGGAAAGCGAATCGTCGCCTTAAGGCAATCGCGATCCGCCAACCCGACTATCAGGACACCGCGCGCGCCGGCCGCCGCGATCGTGCGCGCATACCGGTCGTTCGACACGACCTCGATGCCTGGAATGGCCCGCGCCCGCAGGAACGCCAGGATCCCATCCCAGTCGTACGGCGGCCGGTAGCCGAGCCTGACCGTGACCGCGCCGGTCGTTCCAACGGCCTGCTCCGTCACCCCCGTACGCCGGAGCGCGTTGGGCGGCCGCCGGTAGAGTTGCTGAAAAATCTCGTTGAACCGGCGAATGCTGCCAAAGCCCGCCGCCAGCGCGACCTCCGCCATCGGCAATCGCGTGTCCTGGATCAATTGCTTCGCCAGCAGGATCCGCCGCGTCTGGGCTATCGAAATCGGCGAAGCGCCAAGATACCGCCGGAACAAACGCCGGAGCTGGCGCTCGCCCATGCCCAACCGTTCGGCCAGGCTCTCGACATTCGCCTCATCGAGCGCTCCCGCCTCGATCAACCCGAGAGCCCGGGAGACGGTATTGGAGCTGCCTCGCCAGAAAGCGAGTTCGGGTGACGTTTCCGGCCGGCAGCGTAAACAGGGACGAAAACCGGCCTCCTGCGCCGCGGCCGCCGTTGGAAAGAAACGCACGTTCTCCCTCCTTGGCGTCGGCGCCGGGCAGAACGGCCGGCAATAAATCCCGGTCGTGGTGACCGCGACGAACAGCCGGCCATCGAAACGATGGTCTCGGGTCTCGATCGCGCGGTAGCAGGCGTCGTCGTCCATGTCCATGCACCGATGATCCCACGCGCCACCGCTGCTGTCTCGCGGTTTTCGGACCTCAACGGCGGATCACGCGGCCCGCGCCAGCGCCGCCAACCGCCCGGATCCGTTATCTGACACGCCCAGATGACCAGCCCCGCCACGGCCTCAAACGCGGCGGGCGGACTGGAATGGGCGGGCTTCGCGCCAGGTCAGGACGTTGGTTCGTCTGGCCGCTGCTCAATGTCATCCAGACGCATCATCGCGCGCATCGCCTGCTGTTGCGCGTTAATGATCTGGTTGGCCTGGAGAATGACTTCACCGCGAATGTCGCGCATCTCGTGGTCAACGCGATCAAATCGCGTCCGCATGTCCGATCGCAGCTCGCCGACCTCACCGCGCAACTCGCCGACCTCACCGCGCAGCTCGCCGACCTCACGGTTCCGCCGCTCCACATGGTGGTTGGTGAGCTTGATCTGCTCGGCCAGGCCGTCGATGGCGTCCGCGATACGGTTGACCCGCGCCTGAGCGAAGTCGACCAAACGTGTATCCGATGAACTCATGACGGTGCCGTAGCACATCGGCACCACTGGAACCACGTCAATCATTCCGTCCGTTGCTCCGGTCCGCCACCTGAATGGCACGCGCCAATGCCGCCAGCCGCTCAGGGCTGTTCGTTTGACACTCCCATATGACAAGCACCCGCCAGCCCGCCGCTTCCAACGCGGCCTGCTGACGCGCGTCCCGCGCCACGTTCTCGGCGAATTTCGCGGTCCAGAAGTCGACGCGGCTCTTCGGGGTCCGGGTCAACGGGCAGGCCGGGTCCGGATGCCGGTGCCAGATGCAGCCATGCACGAACACCACGGTCTTCCGGGATGCGAACACCAGATCGGGCCGCGCCGTCGCCACGCGCTGGTGCAACCGGTAGCGCAATCCCGCCGCGTGCAGGAACCGGCGCACCCGCAGCTCCGGCTTCGTATCCCGGTTACGGACCAGCGCCATGCGGGCCGATCGTTCCTCGGGGGAGAGTGTGTCGGTGCGGGTCGCGTCCGTTGTCATCCCGACTCGTCCTCCCGTGCCGCCAGCTTATTCATACCATGGCAATTTGTGGCCTGTCGTTGTGTTGCGTGGACCGTGTTGCGCCCCTGGGGAACCCCTGCTAGAGAGCCGCGGCCGGTTCGGGCCGGCTTCTGTTCCCCGCACATGCCCGCGCGCGCCGCTTGTACGGTGCGTGTGGCCAGCAAGATGGAAACGCACGTGGCGTCTGAAGCTACGACGATCGCCAAAGGCGGCGGCCTCGCCGACCGCTACGCCGCCGCGCTTTACGCGCACGCGGATGAGTCCGGCGCGCTCGACACGGTTGTCTCCGAAATGGAATCGTTGGGGTCGCTGATCGACACCAGCGCCGATTTCCGCCGCCTGATCGAATCTCCCCTGATCGACGTCACCCTCGGCACCAAAGCCGCCCTCGCGGTGCTGGAGCAGCAGGGCTTCGGCAAACAGGTGCGCGATTTCGTCGGCGTGATCTCCGCCAATCGCCGGCTGCGCGCGCTGCGGGAGATCGTGACGGCGTTTTCCTCGCTGGTGGCCGACCGCCGCGGCATCATCACCGCGCATGTGCTGTCGGCGCAGCCGCTGAACGATCTGCAGCGGCAACAATTGCGCGCCCGGCTGATCGAAGCCGGCTACGGCAATGTGAATATACAGGAGCAGATCCAGCCGGATTTGCTTGGCGGCCTGGTCGTCCGGATCGGTGCCCGTCTCTACGACACCAGTTTGAAATCCCGGCTGCAGCGCCTGCAGTACGCCATGAAGGGAGCCGCCTGATATGGAGATCCGTCCCGCCGAGATCTCGGAGATTCTGAAGAAGCAGATCGCCGCGTTCGATACCGAGGCCAACGTCGCCGAAACCGGACAGGTGCTGTCCGTCGGTGATGGGATCGCCCGCGTGTTCGGCCTGCAGAATTGCATGGCTGGCGAAATGGTGGAGTTCCCGACCGCCGGTTTGCGTGGCATGGCGCTGAACCTGGAAACCGACAACGTCGGCGTCGTGATTTTTGGCGACGACCGCGCGATCCGTGAGGGCGATACGGTCGCCCGTACCGGCTCGATCGTGGACGTGCCCGCTGGTCTGGGATTGTTGGGCCGCGTGGTCGATGGCCTCGGCAATCCGATCGACGGCAAAGGGCCTCTGGTCAACGTCGAGCGCATGCGCGTCGAGGTGAAAGCCCCCGGCATCATTCCGCGCAAATCGGTGCATGAGCCGATGCAGACCGGCCTCAAGGCGATCGACGCGCTGATCCCGATCGGCCGCGGCCAGCGGGAGTTGATCATCGGCGACCGCCAGACCGGCAAGACGGCGGTGATCATCGATACGATCCTGAACCAGAAAAGCGTCAACGCCGGCACCGACGAATCGAAGAAGCTGTATTGCATTTATGTCGCGATCGGCCAGAAGCGCTCCACGGTGGCGCAACTGGTGCGCACGCTGGAGGAAAACGGCGCGATGGATTATTCCATCGTGGTCGCCGCCACCGCGTCCGATCCGGCGCCGATGCAGTTCCTGGCGCCGTACACCGGCTGCACGATGGGCGAGTTCTTCCGCGACAGCGGCCGGCACGCGGTGATCTTCTACGATGATCTTTCCAAGCAGGCGGTGTCGTATCGGCAGATGTCGCTGCTGCTGCGCCGCCCGCCGGGCCGCGAGGCGTACCCGGGCGACGTGTTCTATTTGCACTCGCGCCTGCTGGAGCGGGCGGCGAAGATGAACGACGCTCTGGGCGCCGGCTCCTTGACGGCTCTGCCGGTGATCGAAACGCAGGCCGGCGACGTGTCGGCCTACATTCCGACCAACGTCATTTCGATCACCGACG
>CALFNB010000267.1 GCA_937902425.1 uncultured Acetobacteraceae bacterium
TGGACGAAGTTGCATTATTTCAAAGCGTTGAACGGAAAAGGGCGCAAAGTTCGGTCTAAAGATGTCTGACTCTTGTCGCGGACAGCCAGGAGATGACGTGGACCGGGGGATGACGTGAAATTGAATCATCACCGTGCCGTGATAATTCCCGGACGCCGCTAACCCCTGGGCCTGATCCGGACTGATCTCATGTGGATCCCCATCGCCCGAGGCGCGACCATCGCCGCCGCGGCGTTGCCGAACGGCCGCGCGATACCGGCTCCCATCAGCCGAACCCCGCCGCCCCGCATGACGGAGCCGCCACCGCCGCTCGCCATGGGCGCATGGGGGGACACCGCCCGGATCGCGCCGCCGGCCTCGGCCGACCTAACAACGACCGATGGTGGCGCCGCGCCGCCGTCGCCCGCCACGCCAGATGACGGTGCCTGCGCCGCCCCCTGAACCGATATCCGGGAGTTCGAGCCGGTCATCGTGGCGCTGGATTCCGACATCGCACCCACATCCGTGACCGGCTGGCTGGACAAAGCAACGTTGCCTGACGAACCGGTCGCCTCGAGCACCGGTTGATCCAATACGCGGCCTGGCAGACGCGCGCTTTCCCCAACCCCCGAAGCCGCGCCCGGAGACTCAACCGGCGACACAACCGGACCCGCGTGCGGCTCGGGCGTTCCCGCGCCCGGCCGTTCGCCACCTGGACTGACCGGGTCAGAGGGAGCACCAGCGGGCGCACCCAGCCCAAAAGCGCCGCGTGCGCGGATGACAGCGAAAGATCCGTCCGGTTGCGCGTCCAGGGATATGATCACCGGTCCGGTCAGGTCGCGCGGCGGCTCGAACCCGGAAGCCAGGCCGGCGCTGTATCCTCCGGACACAGTGGCGGAGCCGGACGCGAACCGGGTGTACGACTCCAGCACCAGCCGTTTGGTCCCTGGTCCGAAATACGCCGGCGGGTTGCTGGCCAGCAGATCCGGATCGACGGTTTCGGCATGCAACCCGTCGCTATCGTAAGTGCCGGACGTGACGACATAGGTCCCAAACTGATCGTGCGAACCACGGAAGCCACGGATCTCGAGTGACCCGATGGTCGCCACGCCGTCGACCTGGATCAGGGGTCCGTGCACCAGGACCCGCCCAGGAGGCCGGGGATCGAGACGCGTGGCGATGATGTCGCCGTCGGGTCCGCGCAATCCGCTGACGGCGACCCAGGCGCCGGGCCGAACGAGCACCGAGCCCACCGCCTTGCCGGGCACCTTCACACGCTGGCCGGCGACCACGATCAGACCGGGTTCGATACTCAGCACCGCCTCGACCGGACCTGAAACCTCGTGGCGCACCGAAATCCGCGAGGCCGTAAGTGCCCCATCCGGCGGGCCGGCGTTGATCGCGACCATTTGGCCCGCGCGTAAGGCCGCCTGGGTTTCCGGCGTGCCGTCGATATCGATTGGCACCTGATTGTCCAGGGCGACCTCAAGACCGTCGACACATACGCTGGCGAAGCCGGTGACGATGCCGGTGATCCCGGTGCCGCCAATGCCCCGATCGGAGGACCGCGCGACCGGCCCGCCCGTGCCGCCGATACCGCGATCCGCGCGGCGCGACGGGCCACCAGTCCCGCCAATGCCGCGGTCCGCCGTGCGAGGGCCGCCGTCCGGTCCAACCTGACAACCCGGCGGAATCGCCACGCCATAAGCCGATGGGCCGGGCACCGGCGCGGCGACGCATCCCGCGAGCAGCAGCAGCGGCGGCACGAGCAAAACGAGCAGCCGCTTCATGACGATCGCGGCTCCTGATCGTTGGCCGCGTCCCGGTAGACGTAGATGCCGAAATTCACCCGGGCCCGCCGCGGTTCGGCCGATGATCCGGAGGGCGGCCCAGAGGGTGGCCCAGGGGGCGGCATCGTCTCCAGCAGCGCGATCGCCGCCCGGTTTACTTCCAGCAAAGCCCGCTGCGCCGCATCGCGCGCGATCTGTTCCAGCCGCCGCGCGGCCGCGTCATCGAGTTCGTCGTAGTGCACGGAACGATCGGCATAGGGCGCCGGCCCGCTGGCGGAGACGTTGGCGGCGGCGGCGGCGATATGATCGTGCAGGTTGCGAGCGAAATAAAACATCTGCTCCGCCCCGCCGCCGCGCGGAATGAACGCGGATGCATTCAAATGGATCATATCCGCCGCATCCAGGGTTACGAAACCCTGGCTGATCCAGTCGTCAAGCACCGCGCGCGGCCGGACATCGGTGGTCACCGCCTCCACCAGCGCGTCGAACGATGGCCGGTTCGGGGCCGCCGCCGCGCGAGGCAACGGCAGCGGCCGCCCGGCGGGATCCGTGTAGGCCGGCAGGCCCAACCACCGGGCAATGATCTGGCTGCTGACCGTGACCATGGGCGGAATTGGGTCGCTGTCCCGGGGATGCAGGCGCAGACGGCGAATCTCCTTGCGATGCACCCCGGTGATCAGACTGACGCGGCTGTCGGTTCTTGCCTTCGCGTCCATCAGGAAGTCCCGTAACGCGACCTCCACATACAGGGTTCGAACATGCTCGGCCAGGACCGGAAACGTCACGCCGGCGCGCATCAGCAAGCGCACGAGCGGCCGCAGCAGCCGGCGGCACCCGGTCAATAACGCGTCGGGTGGCGGGGGTCGCGGCCCGCCCGGCTCCTCCTGAATACCTTCCGATTCGTTCATGAAATTTCGCGGTCACCCTTTCCGGCAACGCGCATAGCATGAATTTTTCGTGGGAAAAATACCCACCAATCGATCACCGCGATCGACATGGGAAAATTTCCCATTTATCGGTTGGTCAGCGCCGCTCGTTGGGGCGTCACATCGGAAAGGATCGCGGGCATGGAAGACGGCCACGAAAACATTAATCGCGGAACGATCGCAGCGGGCCCCGGCAAGCTCATCACCATCGTTGGTACCATCAAGACGACCACGACCGTCACGACACCAATCGGATTGGGCGACGGCAACCATGTGCTGCTCGACAACCAGACCAATGCGGTCATCACGTCGGGCAACGGCAACAACCGGATCACCGAAATCGGCACCGGCGCGACCATCACCGCCGGGAACGGCAATAACGACATCACCGATCTCACCGGTGGCGCGATCGTCACGACCGGCACCGGCGACGCATTCATCAACCCCGGCGGCGTCGGCAACACCATCAAGGTGGGTCCAACCAGCGGCGGCACCCACGACGTGACCTTCATCAACGCCGGCAGCGGTACCGCGACCGTGAACGCGGGCAACGGCAACATGGGGTTCCCTGACGCAAAGGTACGTAAAACGACATCAGATTTGACAGAATCCCAATGGGATCGGGCTGTTAGCCTATTTTCGGTACCGCATTTGGCGGCCCTGCTTTTGGGTCGATTTCGCGAGGCGGGCGTCCATTCAAATTGGGAACGCTCTGCTCGTGCCGTGGTACTGGCACGGCGGCTGAATTCGGCCTTTGGATGGTGTTCAGAAGCCGCCTGTAGCCCTTCCAGGCGACAGAATACCCGCCCATGGCAGATCAGATGCCTCCGGTCGCAGGCGGGAAAACCCTCAGCCAGCCCTGTCGCTTTACGTACCTTTGCGTAAATGAATCCCATGATGGTTTTATGTCACCGCGTCATCGGGTGTGGATATCATGAAAATTTGTGGGAAAACTACCCACTGACGAAGATTTCGGGTTGACGTGGGAAATTTACCCACGTATTGGGGCCCCGCGCCGCCCGGCGGCGCCTCAGCATCAAGGAAGACGCAAATATGAGCGACCAGCACAACCAAGGCGGCAACGACGGCGCCAACGAAGGTTCACACGGAATCAATCACGGCACGGTGGCCGCCGGGTCGGGCCTCCTGACAACGACCAGCGGCACGGTCACGACGACCGCGACCATTATCGGACACGTCAGTCTTGCGGCCGGCACCGGCAACTTCACGCTTCTGGACAACCAGACCAACCAGTCCGTCACCGCGGGTAACGGCAACGCCAACATCATTGAGCTTGGCACCGGTGTCGCGACTTTCACTCTGCTCAACGGCAACGATTCCATCACCGATATGGCGGGCGGCGCGATCGTCAATCTCTCTTCGGTCAGCGGCCAAGTGGGGATGTTCGGTCAGGCCAAT
>CALFNB010000268.1 GCA_937902425.1 uncultured Acetobacteraceae bacterium
GAGGTTGCCCATGTGCGCCCTCCGGACAAGAATGGCCTGGACAACGGAGGATATTGAAATGGGACCCTTGGCGGGCGTGAAGATCGTCGAATTCACTGGCATCGGACCCGCGCCGATGGCGGCGATGATGCTGGCCGATATGGGTGCGACAATCATCCGCATCGACCGTACCAGCCCGGCCGATCTCGGTGTACCATTGCCGGAGAAGTTTGAGTTCACCAGGCGCAGCCGGGCGGTGATCGGGCTCGATCTGAAAAAGCCGGAGTCCATCCAACTCGCGCTGCGGCTGATCGACAGCGCCGACGCTCTGATCGAGGGTTTCCGGCCGGGCGTGATGGAGCGTCTGGGCCTCGGGCCGGATGTCTGTCTGAAACGCAATCCGAAACTCGCGTATGGCCGGGTTACCGGCTGGGGGCAGGACGGTCCTCTGGCCCATGCCTCTGGGCATGACCTGAACTACATCGCATTGACGGGCGCACTGCACGCGATCGGGCGGAAGGGACAAAAGCCAACCCCGCCGCTCAATCTGGTGGGTGATTACGGCGGAGGGGCCCTGTATTTGCTCACTGGTCTGCTGGCCGCGATCATTTCGGCACGTGCGACGGGATCTGGGCAGGTCATCGATGCGGCCATGGTCGACGGCGCCTTGTCGTTGATGACGCCGATCTACGCGATGAAAGCCGGCGGGCGGTTGACCGAGCCCAGAGGCGAAAACCAGCTCGATTCGGGCGCCTATTTCTATGAAGTGTATGAGTGTTCGGACGGACAATATATCTCTGTCGCATCGATTGAGGCGAAGTTCCACGCCGAACTGCTCCAGCGTCTGGAGATCGATGCCGCGACCATGCCGCAGTGGGACAGGTCGAAGTGGCCCGATGCGAAGGATCGGCTGACGGCACTGTTCAAAACCCGCACGCGCGACGGTTGGTGTCACGTCCTGGAAGGGACCGACGTTTGTTTCGCGCCGGTGCTGTCGATGGATGAAGCGCACGAGCATCCACACAACGTGGCGAGATCCGCCTTCATCGATGTCGGCGGTTTGCGCCAGCCGGCTCCCGCACCCAGATTTGGGGCGACGAAGCTCGAGCATCCGACGCCGCCCGGCTCGATCGATCCGCGCGATACGCTGAAAGCCTGGGGCCTCTCGAGCGCGGAACTGTCCGCATTGCCGATCTGATCATGACGCGCTTGTGACGGGTCTTCAGTGCGGCTAACCTTCGATACAGTTGCGATTGATTCGCGATAAGGAGACGTCCAAGGATGGGTCCCGTCAGTCAGATTGCTCGCCGTTGCGAGGCAGCCGTGATCACCGCCTACTCCGAGTTGCGACAGTACGGCACCGATGACATGTCCGCGTTCATCGCGTGCACGACGTTGTACCGTATCCATCACCCGGAGGCTTCTCTGGGTGAGGCGCGCCGACTGGTGGCCGAGTGGGTGGACCATCATCTGGACCGGGCCACCGGTCACGCGCGAGTTGAGGCCTGATCCATCTCGATCCTGGCCATCACCCGCTCGACGGAGAGGCGGGCCATTCCGTCCGTTCTGGAAATGCCCCCGGGTGGAGTGATGGCGACGATCCGGCTGCTGTGATGAAACGGCGCCACCGCCCCAAACAAGCAATAAGTTCGGATTCCAACCGCGGCGGCCATGTTCATGACGCCGGTATCGTTGCCGACGTAGAACTTTGAAAGACGGAACAGCGCAGCGATTTCCGCCAGATTCCAACCGATGGCGGTGGTAACGCCACTGGTGCCCGCCAGGGACTGGATCTGCGCGGCGAGCGAGGCCTCAGCCTTTCCACCGACCAGGATCAATTGCCCTCCGTCGCGCGCGGCGAGTGCCCGCGCCAGGGCGGCGAATCGGTTGGCACCCCATTGTTTGTACGGTTCCGAACTGCCGATGCCGAGCGCGACGCGAGTGGTTGCGTGACCCAGGCGGGATCGCACTGTTTCGATCGCGGCTTCGGTCACCGGAAGGATCGGCTCTGCCTCC
Source organism: uncultured Acetobacteraceae bacterium (assembly GCA_937902425.1). Classification (GTDB taxonomy): domain Bacteria; phylum Pseudomonadota; class Alphaproteobacteria; order Acetobacterales; family Acetobacteraceae; genus Rhodopila. The sequence continues at coordinate 1,996 of CALFNB010000268.1, forward strand.
GCCATCGGGATGCCCGCAGCGTGGAGCCAGGCGGTTGCCTGCTCGAACGGATGTAGCCGCAGAATTTCGCGGGGGAGACGGGGGGGACGGTTAAGGAACCAGCCCTGAATGCCGTAGCCATATCCATATCGCGCGGGAATTCCCGCCAGCATGGCCAGAAGTGCGATCGTCCGGCTGTGATGGAGCACATAGACCGCGTCGAACCGGCGCGCGCGCAAAGCCGCCAGCATCCGAATGAGACCCGCCCCGCCGTCATGTTCGCCGCGCCGCGCCTCCGGATTGCGGTCAAGCCAGAATACATCGCGTATCGTCCGTTCCGCGCTGAAAATCTGATCGGCGGCGGAACGAGGCTTGGTGATCAGTGTCACCGGTTCACCCACATGCGCGGCGATCGCGCGGATGTGTGGCAAATGCCAGATCATGTCGCCGATTCCGGGCAACGGCTGGACGACGGCGACCGCCATTTCAGAAACTCTCAGATCTGCGCTCTGATCATGGCGAGCGCACGGGCGACGGTCGCGGCCCGGATTCCGGCCCGATCGCCACCCAGGACGTGCCGCTCGCTGATTACCGGCTGGCCTTTTTTCGCGAGGCCAAAACACACCAGGCCGACCGGTTTCTCCGCGGTGCCGCCGCCTGGTCCGGCGACCCCGGTGACGGACACCGCGATCGTCGCGCGGGAGCGGGCCAACGCGCCCTCGGCCATGGCGCGGGCGACTTCCTCGCTGACCGCGCCATTGGCGCTGATCAGCGGCATCGGGACGCCGATCAGTTCGTTCTTCGCCTCGTTCGAATAGGTGACGAAACCACGATCGACGACATCGGAGGAGCCGGCGATCGCGGTCAATACGGCGGCGATCAGTCCACCCGTGCAACTTTCCGCGGTGGCGAGCATGATGCCCTTCGCGCGGCAGGCGGCAAGTAGCGTTTCGGCGTCGGTGAGCAAGGCGTCGGGGATCATGCGTGACTTCCTGGCGACAGAAGATCGCGGATTGGCGCAGGGTTGCGGCGAGCTGGCAAGGAACCGGTGGCCGACATGGCCATATCGACGGGGTCGATCGTTACTCACCGATCGCCGCGCCGGCCGGCCGGCGGGCATCGACGGCCCCGTAAAACCGGCCTGGCCGCATCCAGCCGCCGGCCATCGCGTCTGGAGGCGACGAACCAGGCGCGTCTGACCCCTCGCGCGGGGGCCCCACGGCGATCAGCGCGGCGGCGCCCCAGTTGCTTTGCTCCGTAATCGAATAGCCCATGCCTTCCAGGAGAGTTCGCGTATCGGGCGAAAGGGCGAAATGTTCCGCGTAGATTGTGTCGGGCAGCCATTGGTGGTGCACGCGAGGCGCGTCCACCGCTTCCGCCGGCGTCATGCCGTTGTCGATCATGTTCAGGATGGTCTCCAGCACGATCGTGATGATCCGGGAGCCACCGGGCGATCCGAGCACCATCGACACCTGGCCATGCTGAAGCACGATGGTCGGGGCCATGGACGAGAGCGGCCGTTTGCCGGGAGCGATCCCGTTTGCCTCACCCTGAACGAGGCCAAAAACGTTCGCCGTGCCGGGTTTGACCGTGAAGTCATCCATTTCGTTGTTCAACAGAAAGCCGGTACGGTCCGCCATCACGCCGGCGCCAAAAAAGCCATTGATCGTATAGGTGACGGCGACCGCGTTGCCCGCTTTGTCGAGCACGGAATAACTCGTCGTTTGTGGAGGTTCATGGGGTGGTGTGCCCGCGGCGAGTTGCGATGACGGAGTGGCACGATCGATGATGTGGGCACGGATTTGATCCGCGTGCTCGCGAGAAAGCAATTGTTCCAACGGATTGTGTACGAATTCAGGATCGCCGAGGAAATTGTTGCGATCGACATAGGCGTGGCGCATCGCCTCTGTCATCACATGCACCGACCGGGCGGAATGAAAGCCCAAAGCGTGCATATCGAATCCTTGCAGGACATTAAGAATTTCACATAGTGTCGTGCCGCCTGACGACGGCGGCGGGGCCGACAGGATGATCCGTCCGCGGTATTCGCAGGAAAGCGGTTTTGATTCGGCAACGTGATACGACGCGAAGTCGGCTGTCGTCAGCGCGTCTCCGCTGGCACGGGCAACGGCTTCCGCGACGTGTCCCTTGTAGAATGCGTCCGGACCATTGGCCGCGATCTCGGTGAGGGTGTCGGCGAGGTCCGATTGGATCAGACGATCGCCAGGCTCGAAGGATGAACGGTCCGGCCGCAGGAAGATGCGTGCCACCACGGCTTGTTGGCTCAGGCGCGGTGCCGCGCGCGCGAAGATATCCGTATCGCCGCGTGTCAATACGAAGCCCTCCCGCGCGAGGCGGATCGCGGGCGCCATCACCGTCGATCGGGGCAGCCTGCCATAGCGCGTCAGTGCGGTATCGAGGCCGAGGACCGTTCCCGGAATTCCGGCCGCCCGCCAACCGCGCAGGCTCGCGCCTGGAATGACGTTCCCGGTGGCGTCGAGATACATGTCCGGACGCGCGGCGGCGGGCGCGGTTTCGCGGAAGTTGATGAAGACGTCGCGCCCATCGGCCAGATGCGCGACGAGAAAGCCGCCGCCGCCGATGTTGCCGCAACACGGGTTTGTCACGGCCTCGGCGTAGCCAACCGCCACCGCGGCGTCGATCGCATTGCCGCCCGCGCGCAAAATTTCCGCGCCGGCCTCGGCGGCGAGATGTTGCGACGACACCACCATGAACCGGTCGGACTCGACCGCCGGCGGTGATGCCGCAGGGGCCGCCGCCGCGGTCAGGATGACGACATTGAGGGCCGTTGCCAGGGCGACGCCGGCTCGCATCACGGCTTTTGCCCTGTCGCCGCGTTCGCCTCGAATATCGTCGACCGCGCACCGCGCGAACCAAACCGGCTGACGGGTTTTGAACAGGAAGTGGCCGATCATCGCGCCGTGCGTTGCCAGACCGGTGGATCGACAGCGCCAACCTGGCTGGTGATCCGTTGCCAGGCTTCCGGCCGGC
>CALFNB010000269.1 GCA_937902425.1 uncultured Acetobacteraceae bacterium
CTCCCTTCAGCCCCGACGGAGATTCCGCGGCAAATAGCCGTCCACGTAATCCCGCGCGGTCCGCGGCCTCGGTACGGAACCGCGTCCAAGCAAAATCCCGATCCCCAGAGCGAGCAACCCCGTGGCGATCACGGCGGTCCAAGGCTGTTCCTCGACCTGGCGGCTGGCGTACCGCCCAGCATCCATGGCCTGACGATACACTTGCTCGCCGACCTCCGCCGCCTGCGCGCCCAGTTTTCGCACCTGCTCCGAGGCGCAGGTGACGGCATCGGCGGCTTCGTTCGCGGCGGTTTTCATCTGGGTCTCCATCGCGTCGCTGGATGACGGGTCATTCATATGCTGTTCCTTTTGAGTGCCAAGGTATTGATTAAAAGGCCGGATCACCAGGCGCGGCGGTTGACCAGCTTGCTCGCGATGAAACCGGACACCAGGTCGAGAACAATCCAGCCGATGATTGTCATGCGGGAACTCCATCGTCGCGGTATCGCAGCGTTACAACGGCGCCGCCGGGCGATGGTTCCTGGTGGCGCTTTACGGCACCAGCACCGCCGCGCCTTCGAACCGTCCGGCGCGGAGATCGGCGAGCGCCTCATTCGCCTGATCCAACCGGTACCGCGTCGTGCTCGTTACGATGCCGATTTTCGGCGCCTGGGCCAGGAACTCAATGCCATCCCGTCGCGTCAGATTGGCGACCGAGATGATCTGCCGCTCCTCCCACAACAGCCGGTAGGGGAAACCTGGAATATCGCTCATGTGGATGCCGGCGCAGACCACCCGGCCGCCCTTGCGGACCGCTCGCAGCGCCAATGGCACCAGATCGCCCACCGCCGCGAAAATGATCGCGGCGTCGAGCGGCTCCGGCGGGGCCTCATCCGATCCGCCAGCCCAGACGGCGCCGAGGGTTCGCGCGAAATTCTGCCCGGCCGTATCGCCTGGCCGCGTGAAGGCGAACACCGAGCGGCCCTGAAATTTCGCCACCTGCGCCAGGATGTGCGCCGCCGCGCCAAAACCGTAGAGGCCCAGATTGCGGCCCTCACCCGCGATCACCAGCGACCGCCAGCCGATCAGCCCGGCGCACAGCAACGGCGCGAGCGTCACGTCATCGCCCGCCTCGCCGAGCGGGAAGGCAAAGCGCGCATCGGCGATCGTCGCCGTCGCGAAGCCGCCGTCCCGCGTGTAGCCGTTGAACAGCGGATGGTCGCAGAGGTTCTCCTGCCCGCTGGTGCAATACCGGCAGACACCGCAGGTGTGGCCGAGCCAGGGGATGCCGACGCGCTGGCCGAGGTGCGGGCCCTCGACGCCGGGCCCGATCGCATCGATGCGGCCGACAATTTCGTGGCCGGGGATAATGGGTATGCGTGGGTTCGGCAGCTCGCCGTCGAGGACATGCAGATCGGTGCGGCAGACCCCGCAGGCCGCGACGCGCACCCGGATTTCGCCGGGGCCTGGGCGGCGGTCGGGAAGCTCGGTCCATTCGAGGGCGGCGCCTGGCGTCTTCAATACCATCGCGTGCATGGTGCTGTCTGGCTCCTCGGGCTGAGTGGCTGCGATGGAGGTTATGCCCCCGCCACGGAGGAGGTCTACAACGCAACCCATGTCACTTCCCGACCCAGTTAACGCGACCGGCACCGTCATCTCGGTGCGTGGCGCCGTCGTGGAGGTACGCTTCGATGACGCCACGCTGCCGCCGATCGACAGCGCGCTGATCGTCGCCTGGGACCGGCCGGAACCGCTGGTGTTGGAGGTGCACAGCCACGCCGACGCCTCGACCGTGCGTGGCATCGCGCTGCAGGCGACCGCCGGGCTCGCGCGTGGCACGAAGGTGCACGCCACCGGCGCGCCCATATCGGTCCCGGTTGGCGATGCGGTACTGGGCCGTTTGCTCGATGTCGTCGGGACGGTGCGGGACCAGGGACCGCCGTTGCCAGCCGATACCCCACGACGCGGTATCCACGCGCCACCGCCGGCGCTGCTGGATGAGACGTCTGCCAGCGCGGTGTTTGAGACGGGGATCAAGGTGATCGACCTCCTCGCGCCGCTGGCCCAGGGAGGGAAGGCGGCGATGTTCGGGGGCGCCGGGGTGGGGAAGACCGTGCTGGTCATGGAACTGATCCACGCGATGGTCGAGAAATATCAGGGGATTTCGGTGTTCGCCGGCGTCGGCGAGCGGTCCCGCGAAGGCCACGAGTTGCTCAACGACATGAAGAATTCGGCCGTGCTGGCGCGCACCGTGCTGGTCTACGGCCAGATGAACGAGCCACCCGGCGCCCGCTGGCGCGTGCCGCTGACCGCGCTGACCATCGCCGAGTATTTCCGCGACCAGAAGCACCAGAACGTGCTGCTGATGATGGATAATGTCTACCGATTCGTGCAGGCGGGGGCCGAGCTTTCGAGTCTGCTCGGGCGCCTGCCGTCTCGCGTTGGCTATCAGCCGACCCTGGCCACCGAAGTGGCTTTGTTACAGGAGCGTATCGCGTCTGTCGCCGGCGCGGCGGTCACCGCGATCCAGGCCGTCTATGTCCCGGCGGACGACTTCACCGACCCGGCGGTGACCGCCATCTCAGGCCACATGGACAGCATCATCATGCTGTCCCGCGCGCTGGCGGCCGAGGCGTTCTATCCGGCCATCGATCCGCTGGCCTCGTCTTCCGTGCTGCTCGATCCGCTGATCGTGGGCGAGGAGCATTACCGGCTCGCCGAACGCGCGCGTGAGGCACTGGCGCGGTTGAAGGACCTGCGGGACATAATCGCGCTGCTTGGCGTTGAAGAACTCAGCGCGAGCGACCGGCTGATCGTCAAACGCGCCCGCCGGCTGCAGCGTTTTCTCAGCCAGCCGTTCGTGGTAACGGAAGCCTTCACCGGCACACTTGGCCGCAGCGTGAGCCGCGCCGACACAATCGCCGGTTGCCGCGCCATCCTCGACGGCGAGACCGACGACTGGGCTGAAAGTTCGCTCTACATGGTTGGGACTTTGGACGATGCGCGCGCGAAGGAGGCTGCCGCGGTGAAGGCGGGTCGTCCATCATGAAGTTGCGGATCATCACGCCGCTGTCGGTCGTGGTCGACACGGACGGCGTTCTCGCATTGCGCGGCGACGATGCCACGGGAAGTTTCGGCATCATGTCCGGACACGCGGATTTTCTGACCAGCCTGGCGATCGGTGTCGTGACCTGGCGTGGCGGCGACGAAACGCCGCATTACTGCGCGGTGCGTCGCGGCGTCCTGTCAGTCACCGGTGGACAGGAGATCGCCATCGCCACACGGGAAGCGGTTGTGGGAGATGACCTGGCGACGCTCGATGAAACGGTGCTCGCCCGATTTCGCGCCGATATGGAGACGGAACGAATGGAACGTGTCGACAGCATGCGGCTGCAGTTGAACGCGATCCGCCAGATCGTTACGCATCTTCGGGCACGGGACGGCGGCGGTTCGGCGCACTTCGCGTGACGACCACCCCGGACGAGCAGGACCCGCTGGTGAAGGGTGTCCGGCTGCGTGACCAACGCGCCCGCCGCGGGCCGCGAGAAACAGATCCATCAGTGGCACGCCGCCTCGGTCAGATCGGCGTATTGGGCTGGATCATCGTCACACCCATGCTGATTGGCGTGTTCGCCGGCCGGTGGCTCGACCGCGTGTTCGAAACGGGACTGTTCTGGACGGCGCCGTTGCTGATGCTCGGCGCGGCGCTGGGGTTCTGGTCCGCGTGGCGATGGATGCAAAGCGCATGAACGTCGATGCACTGATGTTGGTTACCCTCGGCGCGTATCTCACCGCCGGGTTCGTCGTCGGCACGCTGTACTTCGTCTGCCTGTGGTGGAACGCGCGCCTGTTGGCCGAGCGCGGCGGCGCGGGCGTGTCCATCTTACTGATGCTCGCCCGCTTCGCGGTGTTGGGCGGCGTGTTGACCTTGGCCGCCCGCGAAGGCGCGATGCCGCTGCTGCTGATGGCGGCTGGCGTCCTGATCGCTCGTTTCGCGGTCATGCGCGGACTGCGAGCCGTCGTATTATGAAGTCACCCCTGACCAGCACCGCGCTGTTTCACGCCGGACCCGTGCCGATCACCGGAGCCGTTCTGGTTACCTGGGCCATCATGGGCTTCCTGGTTCTGGGTGCCATCGTGATCAAACGCCGCCTGTCCCGTCAGCCTTCGACGACGCAGGAAGTGTTCGAACTGATCGTCGACACCGTCGACAGTCAGATCCGCGACACCATGCAGGTCGGGCCCGCCCCGTATCGCGCCTTCATCGGCACGCTGTTCGCGTTCATCTTCGTCGCCAACTGGTCCGCCCTGATCCCAGGTGTCGAGCCGCCGACGGCGCATCTGGAAACCGATGCGGCACTGGCGTTGCTGGTCTTCCTGGCGGTGATCTGGTTCGGCATCCGCGCCGGTGGCGTGCGCGGGTTTCTCGGCACGTTCGCCACGCCCAGTCCGATCATGATTCCGTTGAATTTCGTCGAGAGTATCACCCGGACGTTTTCGTTGCTCGTGCGGCTGTTCGGCAATGTCATGAGCGGTGTGTTCATGATTGGCATCGTGCTGTCGCTGGCCGGTCTGCTGGTGCCAATCCCGCTGATGGCGCTCGATCTGCTGACGGGCGCGGTGCAGGCCTATATCTTCGCGATTCTGGCGATGGTGTTTATCGCCGGGGCGATCGGCGATGAGCGAGACATTCCCCACGAAAGGACCGCTTCATGAACTGGTTGGCGTTTTGCAGCATCGCATCGGCGGCCGTCGCGGTGTCCTTCGGTGCGATCGGTCCGGCGCTGGCCGAGGGGCGGGCGATCGCGGCGGCCATGGATGCGATCGCAAGGCAGCCGGAGGCCGCGGGCACCATTTCACGCACGCTGTTCGTCGGACTGGCGATGATCGAGACGATGGCGATCTACTGCCTGGTGATCGCGCTGCTGCTGCTGTTCGCCAATCCGTTGCTGAAATGACATCATGACGATCGACTGGTGGACGCTTGGCATTCAGACGGTCAACGTCGCGGTTCTCGTCTGGCTGTTGCAGCGGTTTTTCTGGCGCCCGGTGGCCGCCATGATCGAGCAACGCCGCGACGCGACACGGCGCACGATGGCCGAGGCGGAGGCCACGCGCACTCAGGCGACGGCGGCTCTGGCGGAGATCGAGCAGACGCGGGCCGGTTTCGCGAAGGAGCGCGACGCGATCCTGGCCGCTGCCCATGCCGAAGCCGAAACGACTCGAACCGCGCTGCTGGCGGAGGCCAGGACCGCGGCGGCAGCGCTTGAAACAAACGCGCGAACGGCGATCGAAAAAGCGAACCAGGCCGCCGGTGATGCCTGGAATGCGCGGTCGGCCCGCCTCGCGGTCGCCATCGCGGAACAATTGGCCGCGCGATTGGATGGCACGGCGGTGCGCGCCGCGTTTCTCGACTGGCTGGTTCAGGAGGTGGGGGCTCTGCCGGACGCGGCGCGGCGGGCGGTGATGGCGAGTGGTGCCGCACTCGAAGTGGTGAGCGCGACGGTGCTCGATCCGGCCGAACAGCAACGGACGCGCCAGCGACTCGGCGAGGCATTGGGCGATGATCCTTCGATCGTCTTCCGCACCGATCCCGCACTGATCGCCGGTCTGGAACTGCGCGGCCCGCATTTGCTCGTGAGCAACAGTTGGCGTGCCGATCTGGATCAAATTCTGCTTCGTCTTACCCAAGGAGCTGAAACGAATGACGTGCCGTTGCCGTCCCATGCTGGATCGGACCAACCGGTCTGTCCGAAGGCGGTACCTGCCGCCACCGCCGAGCCAAATGCGCGCTAAGCCATGCGATGGTGGAATCCTGGTCTCGTTGGCCAGGTTCGATCGCGTGCACGATAGCGCAACGGTCCCGGCGCCGACCCGCCGGACCGTGACCTGGGCATTCAGCGCGCTTGCTTTTCTATCTGTGGGTATCTGTGTGTATTCGTGGTTCCACCTTATCTTGCCGAAAGACCGCACCGCCAGAGTCCGTTGCGGTCTCAGAAAAAACAAGCCGAACCACAGATACACACAGATACACACAGATGATTCTCCGGCGGTTCAATCGCGAGTACCGGCCAGGACGTTCGCACCGGTTCAGGCCTGGGCATGACGAGACGAAGTCAGAATACAGCGGATGCCTGGCTGGAGCGTGCTCGCGATGCACTCAGCACCGTCGCCCTCGGACCGCAAGCGGAACAGATCGGCCGTGTCGAGGAGGTCGGCGACGGCGTCGCCCTGGTGTCCGGTCTCCCCGGCGCGCGGCTCGATGAGTTGTTGCGGTTTCAAAAGGGCCAGTTCGGTTACGCCCAGGTGTTGGAGCCGGATCGTATTGGGTGCGTCGTGCTGGATGACGTGGACGGCGTCGAGGCGGGTGATACGGTGCGCGGAACGGGCGATGTCGTGCGCGTGCCGGTGGGGCCGGCGTTGCTTGGACGGGTCGTCGATCCGCTTGGCCGGCCGCTCGACGGCAAGGGGTCGATCGCCGCCGAATCGAATGAACCGATCGAGCGGCCGGCGCCGGCGATCATCGACCGGGACCTCGTCAGTCAGCCGGTGCAGACCGGTCTCCTCGTCGTCGATACGCTGTTTGCTCTGGGCCGCGGCCAGCGCGAACTGATCATCGGCGACCGCGCCATCGGCAAGACCACGCTCGGCGTCGATACGATCATCAATCAGAAGACCAGCGACATCATCTGCATCTATATCGCGGTCGGCCAAAAAAGTTCGAGCGTTCGGCGCGCGATCGACGCGATCCACGCGGGTGGCGACGCCAGCCGTTGCATCATCGTCGTGGCGGGAGCGGCGAGTTCGCCTGGCCTGCAATGGATCGCGCCGTTCGCCGGTTTCACCATGGCCGAGTATTTTCGCGATCGCGGCCAGCACGCATTGGTCGTCATCGACGATCTGACGAAACACGCCGCCAGCCATCGAGAGATCGCGCTGCTGACCCGCCAGTCGCCGGGACGCGAGGCCTATCCCGGCGATGTGTTCTACGTGCATGCACGGCTGCTGGAACGGGCGGCGAAACTGTCCCCGGAAAAAGGCGGCGGCTCGCTGACGGCGCTGCCGATCGCCGAGACCGACGCCGGCAACCTCAGCGCCTACATTCCGACCAATCTCATTTCGATCACCGACGGCCAGATCGTGCTCGATACGAAACTGTTTCATGAAGGCCAGAAGCCGGCCGTGGATGTGGGCACGAGTGTCAGCCGGGTCGGCGGCAAAACCCAGGCGCGGGCATTGCGTGAGGCGGCGGAGACGCTGCGCCTCGACTATGCGCAGTTTCTGGAAATGGAGATGTTCACGCGGTTCGGCGGCATGCCGGACACGCGGGTCCGCGACCAACTGACCCGCGGCGCACGCATTCGCGCGATCCTCACCCAGTCCCGCCACGCGCCCATGCGGCTCGCCGATGAGGTGGCTCTGGTCCTGGCGGTGCAATCCGGTCTGTTGGATCCACTGTCGTTGCCGGATGTGGTGACGTTCCGGAATGGCTTGAGCGGTGCGCTCGACCGCGGTGCGGCGGAGGCGGTGGCGTTGCTCCAGGCGACCGGCACAATCGATGAAGCGCGCTCGAAAATCTTGCTGGGGACGCTGAAACAATACGCGGGATCGATCACGCCGGCGGCCGGCACGCCGTCATCGAGTGCGTCGGGCGAGAGCGGTGCGTCATGACCGAGCGCCTCGCGGATATTGGCGCCCGCATCGAAGGCGTCCGCCAACTCGGCGCGGTGGTGAATGCGATGTGCGGCATCGCCGCCGCGCGCGTCCAGCAGGCCCGAGGACAGCTTGTGGCGGTGGATCATTACGCGGCGACGATCGCGACGGCGATCGGGCGGGTGGCCGGATTGGTTCCCTCCATTGATACAGGCACCGTTGGTCGATCGAGCCGGCCGGCGATCGTGATCTTTTGCGCTGAACAGGGATTCGCCGGGGCCTTCAGCGAGCGCGTGCTCGACGCGGCCGGGGCCGATCTTGCGACCGCCGAGTTGTTCCTGATCGGCACGCGAGGCGGCGCCATCGCCGCGGAACGGGGCGTTGTGGCCGATTGGACAAGCGCGATGCCATCGCATTCGGCGGGCGTTCCGAAACTCGCCGATCGCATCGCCGAAGCGCTCTACGCCCGGATCGCCAGCGGAGCGATCGATCGGCTCGAGGCGATCTTCACGGAAGGGCATCGGGGCCGCGGCGCGCACGTGGAACGCATTCGCATGTTTCCACTCGACCTGACGCAGTTCCCGCGGCCCATGGATGGCAACAAGCCGCTGCTAAATCTGGCGCCCGAGGTGTTGCTGAGCGAGCTGATCGCCGACTATCTGCATGCGCGACTATGCAACGCCGCGCTCCACGCTTTCGTGGCCGAAAACGAAGCGCGGATGGAAGCAATGGAAGCCGCGCGCCATCAGATTGAGCAACAGCTTGGGTCGCTCCAGGCAACCCAACGGCAGGTGCGGCAGGAGGAGATCACGGCGGAAATCATCGAACTCGCCGCCGGCGAGACGGCGAGTCAGCCGGCCCGGTCCAGGACAAAGAAACAGCAATTCGGCGGGTCGATGGTTTCACCGCTGTAAGTGCCATGGTGTGGAGCGGGCTACCGAACGATTGTACAATCGTAGGCGAATCCATTTCGTGAGTCGTTACACGTTGGTTCAGCACCCGAACGGGGCCGGGGACCGGATGAGGCGTTAACTTTCCATGAATGAAATTTTCGTAATGTGACGGAGGCGAGCCCGCGCGTCGCACCCCGCTCCTCTGCCGGAAAGGTGCCGGTGACCCCCGCTGTGAACGTCACCGGCGCTTCCGGCGGCACGAGGCCTGGCGAGGTCATCGCCATCAACAATGGCTGCAAGCCGCGGTATTCCGTTGATCTGGCCCTCTGACCGGCGGGCATTTCGCGACCTTATCATGGCAACTTGACGCTGGGGGAACGCCGGGCCGTGCCGCCGCCGGAGCTGGACCAGGCCGGCGGCCGGCATTTCTGCCTTGCATTGTTCATCGAACCGGCCTTGCGCGAATTCATTCCCGCCGATTAAATATAGCACATTGGGGAAACCACCAGCGACCCGGAGTTCCGCCTATGTCGACGATTGTCACGGTTCAAGGGGCGCATGGTACTGTCTCATTAACCTATCCATGCCCGGATAACGCGTTGCTCGCGCAATATGTCGCCGGCGCGATCGCCACGGGCATCGGCAACTCGACGATCATCCCGGCCGACAGCGTCCACAGTCCGTCACCACCGTCTCTGGCCGCTGGCAAGATTGGGGAGTTCGTGCAGCTGGGCACGCCGATCGGCGTGGTGGGCATACCGAAGGGCTATAATTACCTCGTCGACGCGGCGCCGAGCGCCAGCTTCAGCGACAACAACCCCAACGCCGGCCAGGAAGTGCTGGTTGGCGCCGGCAACCTGAACTTCATTGCCACTGGCGGATCGGGCAGCGTCATCGGGGGCGGTGGCAACGACCAGATCATCATCCCGGCGACCAGTCCCAATTCATGGTTTATCTCGCTGTGCGACGGCAACGACACGATCAAGGCGCTTGGCTCCGGCAACGACACGATCAATCTCGGAGCGGGCAACGACTCGATCTTGCTCGGCGTGGGCAGCAGTGCCGTGACCACGGGTGGCGCGGCGACCATCACGGCGTCCACCGGCTCCGAGACGGTTACCGGCCTCGACACCAATGTGATATACGGCGCCGGCAGCCGGTTGACCTTCTCGGGCACCGGTGGTGCGACGGTCTACGGCGGCACCGGCAGTGACACGGTAACCGGCGGCAACGGGCCGGATTATTTCCGCGGCGGCTCGGCCGGCAACAATATCCTGAGGGCGGGCGGTGGCGCGGCGACCTTGTTCGGCGGCGGCAACGGCGACCAGCTGTTCGCCAACGGCAGCGGCGCGCAGATCCTTTACGCCGGCAGCGGCAACGAAACGTTGACCGGTAGCTCGGTATCGAACGCGCCTGACACGATCGTCGCCGGCTCCGGTGCCGCGACCATCGTCGCCAGCCCAGCGGCGAACAATTTGTTCGAATTCATCAGTGGCCTGGGTGGCGGGAGTGAGTTGGTGACGGGTCTCAGTTCCCCCACGCAGGTGGACATCCACCTGTCTGGCTATGGCGGGAGCGAGGAGGCGAATGCCTTGTTCACGCAGATCAATGCCGGCGGGGCCACGACACTCAATCTGTCGGATGGCACGTCGGTCACTTTCCAGAATGTTTCGACCCTCACGGCCGGTAATTTCACCTGATGGACGGCGTTTGGACCAATCCCGCAACTTTGGAGCGACGTAGGCAGATGACCCAGGATAAGGTTCGTGCCCGGCCAGCGCCGCCAACATATTCTCCCGAAGGGTTTTCGAGCGAGTATGGTCCAGATACACGCTCGCGGTCAGTGGCGTGGGCGAGCAAGACGAGGATCGGGCCGATGAAAACTGGACTGCTTCTGACCGCCGCGG
>CALFNB010000270.1 GCA_937902425.1 uncultured Acetobacteraceae bacterium
CCCGCGAAGCGGTTTAGTCCAATGTCCTTTATCGGATATAGGAGCCGCAACGAACTGAAATCGCTTCATATTCTGATTCTGACAATTCGCCAAATCGGTGCCATCTGAACAAATCAGCAAGATTCCTGTTGACTAATATCCTACAATAAGAATATATTGTCAGAGACAGCCCACCTCCTTCCATTATCCCCAGGAGCCTCCCATGACCGTCCTACCCTGGCCCGCCGACCACACCGCTCGCCGTCCCAAGCCGCCCCGCAAGCTCATCGTCGATCCGCTGCCCCAATCGGTGCTGCACCAGTTCGTCGCCGACCTCCCAGGCCCGAAGCACGAAACCGACGCCGAGCGCGCCGCCCGTTTCGACGCCCAACTGGCCGAGGTGCTCAGCTACAACCCGCGCGACTCCGCCGACGCGATGCTGGCCGCGCAATGCATCATGCTGCGCCTGTTGTCCGAGGACTGCCAACGCGACGCCAGGCGCTCCAACCCCGATCCCGGCAAGGCGAAAAAGGCCCTGCGCACCGCGAAGCAGTTCGACAAACTCCTCACCGACATGGAGCAGACGCTGGCGCGCCGCCAGGCACTGCCGGCCGCGACGATGGATCCGGCGACGTTCGTCTCCCTCGGCCTTGAGCAGTTTCTCATCCCCGACCCCGAGGATCCCAATGAGGTCGAGGAAGCCTTCAGCGCCATCATCGTCCCGCTGCACCCGGCCCCGAAGCTGCTGCAGTAGGCGCGCCACCCGGGGAAGCGACCAGTGGATCCGGCAGATCCTTCCCCGCCGCCAACTGGCCGGCCATGAGAGCGGCGGCGTAATTATCCCGCCCCTCATCGGCCAGCCGCGCGTGCGCCTCCAGCCGCCACACGCCGCCGTCCATGTTCGCCAGCCGGGCGTCCGCCAGCACCCGGCCAATTCCTCCGGGAAGACCGACCAAATCGCGCTGATCAATCATTGGGCGCGTATCCACGGCCTCGAACGCCCCCCGCACCGCGGCCCCGGCCGCGTCAGCCACGCGCACCTCGTAGATGCCTGAGACCGGGGCGATCGTGGATGAAACGACCCGTTCCTCGCCGATCTCAAACACCCAGGGCGGGCCGCTGGCGACGCCTTCCTCCAGGCCGGTCACCGTGACGGTGAACGGCGGTGTGCCGCCGATCCACGCGAGGTTGAAATGCCGCGGCTCCGCCACCACACGCTGGCGCACCGGCCCGGACAACAGCGGCATCGCGAACGGGGGCGGCGGTGCGGGCTTCACCGCGACCGGTTGCCAGACCGCCACCGGACGCAATCCAGCTTTCTTCACCCAGATCTTCTTTGGCGGCGAAGCCAGCGGCGGCTGCAACTCATCGTTCCACTTGTTCAACGCGAGGCCAATCGGCTCCAGTCCCTTGGGCAGCGACATCGAGCGTTGTGCCCGCGCGGTCATTTCGGTGGGCGAATTCGTCGCCACGACGGTCCAACGCCGCGGTCCATCGCGCGGCATGATCTCCATTCGGCAGTCGCCTTTGGCGATGAGCGCGTCACCCACCAGCAGATCTTCCCAATATCGGGCTTGCGTCTGCTTGCGGCCTCGGGCGACGAGGCATTCCGTCGTCCGCCCATCGATCGCGCTGATATAGCCTGCGATCGGCGCGGGGCGCGCGCGAGCCTCGGTCACGGCGGCGATCCCATATCCCAGGGTCCCGATCGCCAGGGCTGTCACGATTACGCGAATCACTGTGGTGCTCCCACGCGAAGTTCGCTCCCTCGCGGCCGTCGCGGTCAAGCATGTTCGTGCCCGACCGGTACTCGCACCCCGAGATAGATCAATGACCAACCCCGGCCGGCATCGCATGGGGCGTTGAACGAGCGGGGTCGCCTTGTCGCGAGGTGCCTCTCGCGCCGCATGCCGCACTGCGGTAACCAAAGGCGGTGGACATGGATATGGAACCAGACAGGGCCGCGCCGGTGACCTCTCCCCCGGCGGCGCCCCGGTTGATCGAGAACGAAGCCGAGGCGTGGCCGCGTTGGCTGCCGCGGCTGCTCGGCTATTTCATCGCGGTCGGCCCGGCGGCGACCGACATGTATTTGCCGGCGTTTCCGGCGGTGGAGGCAACGTTCCACACCGCCCCCGGCACCGCGCAACTGACTCTGGCCGCGTGGTTCGCCGGGCTGGCGGTGGGGCAGATCATGCAAGGGACGCTGTCGGACCGGCTCGGGCGGCGGCGGCCGTTGGCGATCGGGTTCACGGTGTTCTCGCTGGCCATGGTGGGGGGCGCGCTGGCGCCGAACCTCACGGTGCTCGCGGTGCTGCGGTTCGTGGGCGCGATCGGCGCCTCGGCCGGCATGGTGATCAGCCGGGCGGTGGTGCGCGACCTCGCCGATGGCACCCGAGGTGCGATCCTGATGTCGCGGCTGACGCTGGTGATGGGCGTGGCGCCGATCCTGGCGCCGAGCGTCGGTGCCGCGTTCCTGACTTTCGCGAACTGGCGGTTCATCTTCTGGTTCCAGGCGGTGTATGGCGCGTCCTGCGCGGTGCTGGCGTGGCGGTTCCTGCCGGAGACCTTGCCGGAAGCCCGCCGCATCAAGGTCGGCGTGGCACAAATGCTCACCCGCTATGGCACGATCCTGCGGGAGCCGGTGTTCCGCGCGCACGCGCTGATGGGCATGGCGACGACGTTCTGCATGTTCGCGTACCTCGGCGGGTCCTCGCCGGTGTTCATCCAGGGGTTTGGGCTGACGCCGTCGCAGTTCGGCCTGATTTTCGGCCTGTGCTCCTGCGGGTTGATCGCCGGGTCGCAGATCAACGCGCGGTTGCTGCCGCGGTTCGGGCTGTCGTTCATGCTGCGGTTCATCTGCCGCGTGTCGCTGGCGGCGACGACCGTGCTGCTGGCGTTGAGTTGGAGCGGCGTGCACGTGCTTTGGATGATCGTCGTGCCGGTGTTTCTGGCGTTGAGCTGCCAGGGCTTCAGCAATGGCAACGTCACGGCGGGTGCTCTGGGCCGCCACGCGGCGCATGCCGGGTCCGCCGCCGCCTTGATGGGCGTCGGCCAGTACGCCCTCGGCGCCACGAGCGGGCTGTTGGTCGGGCTGCTGACCGACGGAACGCCGAGAGGGATGGCATTGCTGATGTTCATCGGGTCGTTGTGCGCGGTTATCGCGGACGTGTTCCGGCCGCCGGGCGACAAAGCCAGTGGAGTCGTGGCAACGAAAAACCAAGATAGAACCGCTTAAGCAGGACGAATAATACAGACACCGTGTTTGTCGTGTCTCTGGCATTGCATTGGCGATCGCAGCACCAATCCGGGTGGCGGCTCGGAGTTGGACGCGCCCCGTTGCGCGACGTCTGGGTTGATCGTCGGTGGCAGCGGCGACAAACCGATCCTCCGCGCCACATCCAGCGAATGTGGGTTCAGCAAGATGCCGCATGGCACACTGTCGAAGACGTTCAGCACAACGGTGCGCGATATGCGCTCATGCGGCGCCAACTTGAAGTCGTAACGTCGTGAAACGCATCGAAGGACCTGGGCGTGACCCGCTGGCTCCGTTCGGTGACTTCGCGTACTCGTCGCGGCGCGCTTCGATTCATTGGTCGTGCGATACCACCTCGTGTCGCGGCGCCATGGAGGTCTCCGTTGTTTGTTACTCGCGCCAATGCGGTCCGGGGTTGTTGCCTTCGACGTGGTCTTTGAGGTGGTGCATCAGTTCGCCCCAGGTCGAATTGCACATCGGGTACATTTCGGTCAGCGACTTCCACCCGTTGCGGCTGAATCGAAGCACGGTCGCATGGTCCGCCGGCACGTTATTTCAGGTGAGGGTCGTCCCGACCCATTCTGGTTTGTTGCCGAGGCAACGCCAGACACCCTGTTTATTTGGTTCCAACGCCTCGACCGTCATGCGAAATATGGCATTGTGCCTGGCGCGCCGACACCGGTATCGACCCGAGGACGCATGCCGGTACGTCTGTCTTGCCGACTGTACCGCGGCTGCGCCAAATCGACGCCGGGCGGCGGCCACCGACCCACGGCGCAACACAAACGTTGGAGAGTGCGCGATGACGTGACTGGCGCGGTCTGGTAAGCACCGTCATGACCTTGAAAATTCGCCGACTCATTGTCGCCGGCTTCGTGCTCTGTACCCTGACCTGGACCGCCCAGGCGCAGGACGATGCACCAGCTTCCGGACGGTCCCACACGGCCGGAGAGACCGCCAGGGAACCCGCGAAGCTCCCGTCCGACCAGACCACCCACCATGTGCTGGAACTGCCAGGCCGCACGCTGAAATTCGCCGCGACGGCGGGCGCCATCCGGCTCACCAACGACGAAAACGTGGCACAGGCGGACGTGGCGTTCATCGCGTATCAACTGGAGGGCACGGACCGGCGCACCCGCCCGGTGACGTTCGTTTTCAACGGCGGGCCGGGGATGGCGTCGGGCTGGCTGCAGGTGGGTGCCGTCGGTCCGTGGCGCATCCCGTTCGGTGAGGCTATTCCGTCCGCCTCCCCTGAGCCTTTGCCCAACGCCGATACCTGGCTTGACTTCACCGATCTGGTGTTCATTGACCCGCCGGGCACCGGCTACTCCCGCATCGTGGCGAAGGGCGAGGCGGTGCGCCGGCGGCTGTGGTCGGTCACCGGCGACATCGACGCGCTGGCCGAGGCGGTGCGCCGTTGGCTCGACGGCAACGGTCGTATCGTTTCGCCGAAGTACATTCTTGGCGAAAGCTACGGTGGCTTTCGTGGCCCGCGTCTGGTGCGCGCGTTGCAATCGGACCAGGGTGTCGGAGTCAGCGGCATCGTGCTGGTGTCGCCGTTGCTCGATGCGCATGTCCAAAGCGGCTACAACGACCCGCTGCAGTGGGTTGACGCGCTTCCGGCGGAAGCCGCCGCCGCCCGTGCGCTGAAGGGTCCGGTTACACGCGCCGACCTCGCGGATGTCGAGCAATATGCCGCGACCGAGTACCTGACCGACCTGATGCGTGGCGTGCGGGATACGGCGGCGGTGGCGCGGATGACCGAGCACGTCGCCGCACTGACGGGCATCGACCGCGCGATCGTCGGCCGCGGCGGCGGACGGCTGGATGGCGATGTATTCCTGCACGAGCTGGAGCGTGCAAAAGGACGTGTCAGCAGCATCTATGACCCGACGGTCAGTCGTGGCGATCCATTTCCTCGGCGTCCACTGAGTCAGTTTCCCGATCCCGTGCTGGAGGGCCTCAAAGCGCCGGTGATCAGTGCGATGGTCGCGATTTACACGGATAAGCTGAACTGGCGGCCGGACGAGGTCTATCAGTTGGAAAACGACGATGCGTTCAAACAATGGAACTGGGGTCACGGCATGGGTCGGCCCGAGAGTCTGAGTTATTTGCAAACGGCTTTGGCGCTCGATCCGCGGTTGCATGTGCTGATCGCGTGCGGGTTGTTCGACATGGTCACGCCGTATTTCACCACGGTGCGGGAATTGAACCAGTTGCCGGATGCCGCCAGCGCCGAACGCGTACGGCTCGCGGTGTATCCGGGTGGGCACATGTTCTATTCCGAGGACGCCTCGCGCGGCGCGTTCCGGGATGCCGCGGGCGCGTTGTTTCGGACGCCTTAGCCGGAGGCCCAGCCGCGAAGCACCTTGGTGGTTTCGTGGTCCGTCGGGAAGAAGCATTCGATGCGCAGTTCCTGCAACGTAATGTCGCGCGGCGTTCCGAGCGTCGCGATGGTGGTGAACAATTGCAACGAGACATCGTCCTTGCGGAAATGCATTGAAAGTACCGGACTGTCGGCGGTGTCTTCCGAGCTGCTCTTCAGGGCCTGTTTGACGCCCTGGTAAGCCAGCAATCGTTCCAGCAAAGCGACGGTCTCCGCCGTACCATCCGCGGCGGCATCCGCTTCGACGCTACGAATAAAGTAGCGGACCACATCCTCCCAATTGAGCAGGAACGGCCGGAGTACGTCCGGCGCGACAAGGGCATCGGCCAAATTGACCCGCGCGCCCTCGGCCAAAGGACCAACCAGGAACTCCACCAGCCGAATCGCGCCTTGGTTGCTCCGCGGCAGGTTCCAATGCCGATCGACGGCCACGGCGGGGAACGGCTCCTGCTGCGCCATGACGAAGTCGAGCGCGGCGCGCACCCCGGCGAGTTCCGGCGCACCGAGATCCGTCTCCCGCCAGATCGGCGCGAATCCGGCGGCGAGCAACAATGCATTGTGTTGCCGTAACGGAACATCCAGCGTCGTCGCCAGCCTGATCACCATCTCTCGACTGGGCTTTGCCCGGCCCAGTTCAAGAAAGCTGAGATGGCGCTGGGAGATTTCGGCGCGGCCAGCAAGATCGAGCTGCGACCAGCCGCGGTGCTGGCGCCACCTGCGAAGTGTCGCCGCGAAGTCGGGATCGCGCGCCATGAATACCTCCCAGGTAGTTGCGTAAGTGATACCGATCGAGAAGATGCCACACGCCAACGAGGCGGGACAGGAGGTAACATTGGGAGAGTGGTTCGGAGTTCTGCTTGCGATTGTCTCGAGTTGCCTCGGCGGTACGGCGGCGGCGGTGACACGCTATCTCACTGGGGGCGCCGATCCGCTGACGCTCGCCATATTGCGGTGGGGCATCGGCTTTCTGTGCGTGCTGCCGATCGCGTTGATCTCGCGGGTGCGTTGGCCGCGGCGGAAAGATTGGCCTGGCATCGCCGGTCTGGGACTGTGCTTCTTCGGGTTGTTTTTCATCCTTTACAACCTCGCTGTCAGCTACACCACGGCGGCGCGCGCCAGTCTCGCGCTGGCGACATTGCCGCTGCAGACGATGCTGGCGGGCGCTTTGCTGGGTGTTGAGCCGCTGACGGTGCGCAAGTCGATCGGCGTCTGCGTCGCCGTCGGCGGCGTGTTCGCGGCGCTGGCATCAGGTTTGTCCGCCGCCCCCGCCGGAGCGTGGCGCGGGGAATTGATCATGACCGGCGCCGTGTTGTGCATGGCGTTCTACAACGTCTGGTCGCGCCCATTCATTGAACGGTCGAGTGCGCTTGGATTTCTGGCGATGGGCATGGGGTCTGGCGCGGCGGTGCTGGTTCTCGCCGGCGTCCTGACCGGGCGACTTGCGGTGCTGCGTGCCTTTGGTGCGCCACAATGGATCGCTGGGATTTACCTCGGCGTTGGCGG
>CALFNB010000271.1 GCA_937902425.1 uncultured Acetobacteraceae bacterium
ACCAGCGGCGCCCCGCCCAGTATATCGCTGCCGCGCGCGTCCCAGCGCTGGCTGTCGTCGGGATGGCGCGCCCGCGTCGAGACGATCTCACCCTGCTCGATGAACGATGAGGAGACGGCGATGGCCTGGTCCAGCAAGCCGCCCGGATCGTTGCGCAGGTCCAAAATCAGCGCCTGCAACGGACCGCCTGCCTCGGCTTTCAGTTTCTTGACCGCGTCCCGGATGCCCGCATCAGCCCTTTCGGTGAACTGCGACAGCCGTACGTAGCCGATATGGTCCGGCTCCATGCGCGACTTCACGACCTGGATCTTGATGATCTCGCGGACCACCCCGATTTGCAGCGGCGCGTCAGTCCCCTCCCGCTTGATGGTCAGGGTAATCTTGGAATTGGGCGCGCCCCGCATGCGATCGACCGCGTCGTTCAGCGACAGGCCAAGCACGGTCTTGCCGTCGAGGGCGGTGATGATATCGCCGGCCTTGATCCCGGCCTTGAACGCCGGTGTGTCATCGATCGGCGAGACGACCTTGATCAGGCCTTTCTCCTCGGTCACCTCCAGTCCGAGGCCGCCGAACTCGCCCTTGGTCTGGACCTGCATGTCCTTGAAGGCTTTGGCATTCATATAGGAGCTGTGCGGATCGAGGCCCGTCAGCATGCCGTTGATGGCGTTCTCCAGGATCTCCTTGTCGCTGACCGAATCGACGTATTCGGTGCGGACTCGCTCGAAGACGTCGCCGAAGACTTTCAGGAACTGGGTGGCCTCCGCATGGGACTGATCCTGCGCCACGGCACGGCCCAGTACGCCGATGGTCGGCCCGGACACGACACCGACGAAGAAAGCCGCACCCAATAACAGGCCATACCGGAAACGCCGCTGGCGGAAGTTCATTCGCTCTACCCCTCTGGCCCTTGGCCCCATGACACCGCATGCCGGCAGGCTCCCTTACGCGGGGGTGGCTGTCGCCAGCATGGCACTCACACGACAATCGTGTTCATGTTCTTTTCGCGCGGCCTCATAGGTAGCGTCCAGCACTCATTTTAATAGAGGAGAAATGTTAACCAATGGTTGCCGCGGGAAAATCATTGGCCCGGGGATCATTGGCCCGAGGGTTTCAGCCATGGGGCCGGGTTCAACGGACGCCCCCCTTTGCGCAATTCGAAATACAGCACGGGGAACGTGGCGGAGGCCGCACCGGGTGGGACTCCGGAAGCGCCCGTTACAGCCTGGCCCGTCGGCGCGTGACCCGCCGGTGCCTGGCCCATGGTTGGTTGTCCCACCGGTGTTTGCCCCATGGTGGGTTGCGCCATGGTGGGTTGCCCAATGGCCGTTTGCCCAATGGCCGCCTGCATGGTGCCAACCGGCTCGCCGGCCGATACTGACCGGCCCGGAACCACCGAGATCTGGTCCAGACCGGCCAGAACCGCGTGATAGCCGCCCCCACAATCGACGATGACCAGCAGGCCATAGCCGCGAAACGGCTCGGCGAAGGCCACGATGCCGCCACAAGGTGCGATCACCCGCGCGCCCGGCTCGGTCTGCCACGACTGGCCGGTGGCCGGTTCGCCGCCGTCGGGATCGCCCCATCCGCGCACCAGCGAGCCGGCGACAGGCGGCATGATCTGCCCCGCCGGCTTCGCGTTGGCGGTGAGCGTCCCGGCGCCGGTGGGACGGGTCAGCGCCGCCTGCCGCACCCGGGCGGCCTCAGCCGCCGTCTCCTTCTGGTCGCGTTCCGCCCGCAACTCGTCCTCCCGCGCCCGAGCCTCCTCCAGGCGGCGCTGGGTTTCGAGGATCTGCAGCATGGAGCGCAAGCTGTTCGCCCGTGCCGCCTCCGCCGCCGCCCGACGCGCCGCGGCGGCCGCATCCTGTTCCGCTGACTCACGCCGTTCCTTGGTCTCGGCGAGCTGATGTGCGAGCGCGTCAGCTTCAAACGACCGCGCGGCCTCGGCGGCGGCAAGTTGAGGCGCCACCTCCGCCGCCGCTTTGGTCGCCGCGTCCAGCGCTTCCCGGTCCTCGATCAGCAACCTTGCGTCAACCTCGGCCTGGCGAGCTATGCCGCGCAGCACCAGAATGCCCCGCACCGCGTCCTCGGCGGAGCGTTGCGCGCCCAACAGCGTCTCGACCGGGTAATCCGACATGCGCACGATGAGCGGCAGCATGGGGCCAAGCGCCGCCACCCGCTTGTCGATGCGGTTTTGCGCGTCGGCGCGGCGCTGGTTCAGATCCAGCATGTGCGTCGTCATCTCGTTCACCGCCGCCTCGGCGCGTTTCAGCCGTTCGAACGCCGCGCTCTGTTCCGCGGTCAGACGCTGTTCCTCCGCCAGTGCCTGGGCCGCCTGCTCGGTCGCGAGTCTCTGGGCGTCGACCTGCATGGCGCGCACGCGCTCGGAATCCTCGACCTGAAGACGGGTGGCGTCTTCGCGTCCCAAAGCGCCGGAAGCGGGTGCGGAGCCAACTGCTGGTACTGGGCTCGCACCGGCCTGTGCCAAAGCCGAGCCCGCCTGGACCGTGAACAGCAGCAAGGCCAACAGACAGGGCAATCGGCTGACTTCCAGGAGGCGCGAGGGGTCCGGGGGGAAACCCCGGCGCTCCCTGAGGTTCGAGCGGTTGCCCCGTGCCAGCAGGCTACTCCGCCGCGCGCGCCGCATCGGTCCGCAGGATCGAGTGACCGGTCATCTCTCGCGGCACCGGAATGCCCATCAGATCGAGAATGGTCGGTGCCAGGTCCGCCAGGCTGCCGTCCCGCAGGGCGCCAGACTGGCTGCTCGCGCCGGAACCTCGCATGACCACGACGGGAACGGGATTGGTGGTGTGCGCGGTGTGCGGACCACCGGTTTCGGGATCTTTCATCAGCTCGCAATTGCCGTGATCGGCGGTGACGACCAGCGCCCCACCCTCACGTTTCAGCGCCTCGGCGATACGGCCCAGACCGGTGTCGACAGTTTCCACCGCCGTGATCGCGGCGGCCAGGTTGCCGGTGTGACCAACCATATCGGGATTGGCATAATTGAGGATGATCATGTCGTATTTGCCACTGCCGATCGCCTCGACCGCGCGATCGGTCAACTCGGGCGCCGACATTTCCGGTTGCAGATCATAGGTGGCGACTTTCGGCGACGGGACCAGAACGCGGTCCTCACCCTTGAACGGCGTTTCCTGGCCGCCATTCAGGAAGTAAGTGACATGGGCGAACTTCTCGGTCTCCGCCATCCGCAGCTGCGTCTTGCCGGCATCGGACACCACCGAGCCAAGAATGTTGGTGAGGTGCTCGGCGTCGAACAGCCAGGTCATGAACGGCGCGAGGGCGTCGGAGTAACGGGTCATGCCCACGGCGGCGGCGAACTTTATCGTCCGGTCGCGGGCGAACCCGTCGAACCCGGGGTCCAGCAGCGCCGCGAAGATTTCCCGCACCCGGTCGGCGCGGAAGTTGAAGCACAGCACCGCGTCGCCGTCCCGCATTCCGGCGTAATCGCCGATCACCGAGGCCGGCACGAACTCGTCCGTTTTCCCAGCGTCATAGGCGGCCTTGATCGCCCCGGCGGGGTCGTCGAAGCGCGCGCCCTTGGCCTCCGTCATCGCCGCGAAGGCCTGGGAGACGCGATCCCACCGCTTGTCGCGGTCCATCGCGTAATACCGTCCGATGACCGTCGCCACCTTGACGTCACCGGGCAGCGCGGCCTGGAGGTTCCTGAGATCGTCACCGGCGGACTGAGGCGGCGTGTCGCGCCCGTCAGTGAACGCGTGCACGACGGTTTTGACGCCCGCCTTGCTGAGATGTTGAGCCACCCCCGCCGCGTGGTCCTGATGCGAATGCACGCCGCCAGGGGAAACCAGCCCCATCAGGTGGCAGGTGCCACCGTTGCGTTGCAGCGTATCGACGATTTTGACGAACGCCGGCAACGTGGCGATCGAGCCGTCCGCCACCGCGTCACCGATGCGCACCAGTTCCTGCTTGATGACCCGTCCGGCGCCGATGGTCAGATGGCCGACCTCGGAGTTGCCCATTTGGCCGGCTGGCAGGCCGACGTCGCGGCCGGAGGTGCGCAGTAACGCATGCGGGCAGCCGGCCCACATAGCGGAAAAATTCGGCGCGCGGGCGAGGCGGACGGCGTTGTCAGCGGACTGCTCACGCCAGCCGAACCCATCGAGGATCACCAGCATCACGGGTTTGGGTGGCATGGTCGTTATGCTCCGTCGTGCGTCGTGGGCCATTTCGCGCCGGGTGCCGACGTAGGCTCATAGGTTGTCGCGGGAGTCGGGTAAAGCAAGGTAACACCCACCGGGGATTTCACGTTCCGGGGCAGGACGCGTAAGGTGAGTGGCGGGAAGCCACCCAAGGGAGCCACGGTCCATGTCCCTGACCCTCGACGCGGCGGCATTCACGGTCGAGCCCTTGTCACCGGTGCTCGGTGCCGCGGTGTCCGGCCTCGATCTGAACCAGCCGCTGAACGATCGCACGAAACGCGCGATTTATGACAGCTTCGTGCGTTACCACGTGCTGTGCTTCCGCGATCAGCATCTGGACCCGGAGCAGCAGATCGCCTTCACCGCGCAATTCGGCACGCTGGAGCGCCACATGGCGCGCAACCGCGGCCCGGTCAATCCGCTCGTCAACATCGTGTCCAACCTGGGGCCGCACGGCAAACCCAGCGGCAAGGTCGGTTCGACCGGCTGGCACTCGGACAAATCGTTCCGGCCCGAGCCGTCGCTGGCGACCATCCTGCACGCCCAGATCATGCCGCCCGAGGGCGGCGAAACCTGTTTCGCCAACATGATCGCAGCTTATGACGCACTGCCCGAGGCCGAGCGCGCGGCACTCTACGGCGTGCGCATCGTCCACAGTTGGGAACTGTCGCGCGCGCGTCTGGGCTTACAGGCCACGCCGGAGGAAATCGCCGATGCGCCGCCGCTGACCCATCCTTTGGCGCGGACGATCCCCGAGACCGGCCGGAAGGCGCTGTTCATGGGCGAGCACGCGTCGCACGTCGAAGGCCGACCGATGGCGGAGGGCCGCGCATTGCTCGATCGGCTGACGGCGCACGCGGTCGAGGAACGGTTCGTCTATCGTCACAAATGGCGGGCGGGCGATATGTTGATGTGGGACAACCGTTGCCTGCTGCATCGCGCCAACCCCAATTTCGACGCGGCCCGCTTCCCGCGCGTGCTGCACCGGACCTGTTTGCGCGGGTCGACACCGGCGTAGTTTCCCGCGCATCACGGCCGGGGTAACGGCGAAGAGTTCCGCGGAGTAACCAGCAGCATGCGCCCACAAATCACCGGCACCATTCTACCGGTTCTGGAAATCGGCCTCGATCCCGGCGAGATGGTCATCTCCGCGCCCGGCGAGCTCGCCTGGATGACGCCCAACGTGCGGATGAACACGACCACCGCGACCGCCGGCGCCTCCGGCCTGTGGGGCGCGTTCACCCGGGCGGTGTCGGGCGGCGGCCTGTTCATGACCGAGTTCACGGCCGACGGCGGTCCCGGCGGCGTCGCCTTCACCCCGAAAATCCCCGGCCAGATCGTTCCCGTCGACGTGCAACCCAGCCGCGGCTTCCTGATCCACCGGCATGGCTTTCTGTGCGCCACGCAAGGCGTGCAACTGAGCACGGCGCTGCAACGTTCGCTCGGCGCGGGGGTGTTCGGCGGCGAGGGTTTCATCCTGCAGCACCTGTCCGGAGCCTGTCAGGCCTGGGTCGCTCTGGGCGGCGAAATCGTCACCAACGATCTGCAAGCCGGCGAAACGTTGCTGGTACATCCAGGCCACGTCGGCATGTTCGAGGACAGCGTTCGTTTCGACATCACCACCATCAGCGGTATCAAGAACGCGCTGTTCGGCGGCGACGGGATCTTTCTGGTGCAGCTCACCGGGCCCGGACGGGTCTGGCTGCAAACCATGACCTTGCCCAACCTGGCGCAATCGCTGGCGCCGTACCTGGCGAACGCCTCGGGCGCGACGCCCACGCAAACGGTCGAGGCGGGGGCGGCCGGCGCGATCCTGAGCGGCATTTTCGGCACCAATCGTTAAGCGCGAAACTTGACCTGAGGCCGCTCTGGGCGTGTCATGGCGCCAACGGAAGAGTCCCAAGGAGTAAATCAATGCACGATACGGTGATCAGAGGCGGTACGATTGTCGATGGTTCCGGTAAACCCGGCTTCACCGGGGACGTCGCGCTGGAGGGCGGGAAGATCGCCCAGGTTGGCGGGAAGATTGGTGCGGGAAAGCGGGAAATCGACGCCAATGGCTTGCTGGTCACACCGGGCTGGGTCGATGTGCACACGCATTATGATGGCCAGGCGATGTGGGATCAGGAACTGGCGCCGTCGTCCTGGCATGGCGTCAGCACCGTGTTGTTCGGCAATTGCGGCGTCGGCTTCGCACCCGTTCGCAAAACAGATCATTCCGCTCTCATTGGGATGATGGAATCGATCGAGGAAATTCCCGGTATCGCGCTCGCCGATGGGTTGAAGTGGAACTGGGAAACGTTCCCGGAGTATCTCGACGCGCTGGATCAAAAGCCGCGCGCGAT
This sequence comes from uncultured Acetobacteraceae bacterium, assembly GCA_937902425.1. Taxonomy (GTDB): domain Bacteria; phylum Pseudomonadota; class Alphaproteobacteria; order Acetobacterales; family Acetobacteraceae; genus Rhodopila. The sequence goes on from CALFNB010000271.1 coordinate 6,527, forward strand.
CGACATCGCCGCGCAGATCCCGCACCACCCGTTGCGCGTCTACGTGATGGGCGAGCGGGCGATCCGCCGCGAAAAGGCAACCGGCGACGACATCCAGCAGATGCGCGACGCGGTGCGTCAGGGACTGAAGGCCGGCGCGTTCGGCTTCACCACCTCCCGCACCAATTCGCACAAAACGCCCGCCGGCGACATGGTTCCTGGGCGGTACTCCGAAACCGACGAGTTGCTCGGCATCGGCACGGCGTTCAACGGCCTCAATCATGGTGCGTTCGGCGTCAACAGCGACTTCGACGATGAGGCCGAAGAACTGAAATGGATGACGAAGTTCAGCCGGGATAGCGGCCGGCCCGCGTGGTTCCTGCTGACCGACCGTCCCACGGATCTGGTGCGCTGGCGCCGGCTGATGGATGGTGTGCACAAAGCGCGCGCGCAGGGTGGCAATGTCACCGCGCAGATCGCGGGCCGTCCGGTTGGCGTGCTTCTGGGCATCGATACGGCGCTCAATCCGTTCTCCATCCGGCCGAGCTATCAGGCGCTGTTGCAACTGCCGGTGGAGGAACGAATTCGCCGCATGCGGGATCCCGCGTTCCGCGCCCAGGTGTTGAATGAGGCACCGTCGCCGGAGTTGCTGAACCGGCTGTCGCAGTTCCGCCAGCGTATCACGACACGGTGGAACCGTATGTTCCCGATGCAGGATCCGCCGAACTATGAACCGGAGGAGAAGGACAGCATTGCCTCGATGGCCGCGCGGTCGAATCATTCGCCGGATGAGATTGCCTACGACTACCTCGCGGGCGGCGCCGACCGGTTCTTGTGCTTCCCCATTGTCGGCTACAACCAGGACAACCTGGACGTCAT
>CALFNB010000272.1 GCA_937902425.1 uncultured Acetobacteraceae bacterium
TGTCCGCGATCCACCACGAGAAGTATCCCGAATGCCAACCGTCAAACGAATGCCGCGGTCCGGTCCGCCGTTCTTACCGCGCCCACCGTCAGCGCCTTCGCCACCGCGGCGGCGACCGCATGGGCCAGCGTCACCGGGACGGCGTTGCCCAACTGGCGCATGACCTCCGACCAGCTGCCGCCGAACACGTAATCATCAGGGAACGTTTGCAGCCGCGCCGACTCGCGGACGGTGAAATAGCGGCCGCTGCCATCCGGGCGCACCGACGCGTTCCCCCCGCCGGGCACGCCGTGATCGCCGGCTTTGAGGGTCTTGGCCGGCAGATCGAGGCAACTGCCGGTATGCCCGGGATAAAACTTCAAGCCAAGGAAATCGTCACTCGAAATTGAATTCGGGGTCTTCTCGTTCTTGACGGATATCTTCCTCGGTTTCAGCGGCGACCTCCTCGGATTCGGCAGCGGCCTCTGAGACCGCGGCAGACGCCCGCCCAACCTGGCGAAACGTATCCGAAATGATGTACAAAATTGCTTCCAGGTCGTGAAACGGCGTATGCCTGCTAAAGTGATCAATGAGCTTGGAAGTCACAGTCTCAGGCGTCATCCCCGCACGCAGCTTACTTGGCATTGCCCAGCTTCGTCCTGGATGAAGAACGTCCCAGGGACTCTTATTGTTAACGCGGGTTGTCGCCGCGTCACCATGCTTTGAAATACCAAAACATATCTTGCTTTCGAGATTCCAAGCAGGCCGAAATATCTCGATAAGGTGCCGTTCCGCAACCAATTGTGCGTTGGTCGCACACACCAACCTTCGACATTCGAAGTCGTCAACACGAAGGGGATCCGGCAGTCCGTTGGTCCTCGCATAGGTCTCAACTTCTTTGATTGCCTCGCGATGATCAGCAAGGCGTCGGAAGAGTCGAACGCCTTGCTGACGCGGTGTCGCGGCTCCCGGTTCGGCTGGGTCCGCCTTACCAACATAAACAGGTGTTTCGGAGTCCCTTATCTCAGCGTAAGCGGGATGCTGTCCTGTGTAATAGATGGCATAAACGCCCGAACCATAGGTTGGGCTCAATTCTCGAAGCGGAACGCGGTCCTGTGCCAGAAGCGCAATCACCACCAGTCGCCCAACCGTATCCGGGTTGCCGGGATCAAAGGTTCGATCAGGATCACGCACTGGATCCAGACGCTCGCGAAAGGCCGCCAGATCAGCGACGTAGGTATCGAATCCTTCGCGGAGCTTGCGGGCTTGCGCCTTGTTCAGATCCTCAGCCATTGGCAGCCGTTCCAGAGCTGCCCGCGAAACCGCCATCGGGTCAAACCCGCGCTGGTAAGGGGGGTTTGAAATAATGTAGTCCAAGGCTTCATTCAGGCGGCGCGTCTTTTCTCCTGCTGCGCTTTGCCGACTTGTTCTACGAGCCATTTCCCTATTGTTTCCCCTAATTGGACCGGAACGGCATTGCCCATTTGTCTCATGGATTCCGTCCAACTTCTGGGGAACGAATAGTCGTCGGGAAGCCCCATGAGGCGGGCGGATTCCCGCAAGGAAAAGTATCTGACCGAGCCGTCATCACGGATGAGCATATTCTCGCCTCCTGGCACTCCGTGATCGCCGGCCTTCAATGCTTTCGCGGGAAGGTCCAGCGGACTTCCGGTATGCCCGACATACGTCCGTGCACCCTCCTGAAGAGTGTGACAATTCGATCCATCAGGTTCACCCAAGTCCCAGAGTGCGTCTCTCACTGTCATCCACGGAAGGTCAGGAGGCGGGACTTGCAAACTGGAGAGTCGCCTGATCAGCCCTTCATCCGGTTGAATTAGCGGTTTTCGTCCTCGCTTGCCAAGGCGGTGGCGCTTCCAGTAATCGCCGGTAACAAACTGATCCCAAAGCAAGCGCTCCCGGGTATGCGTCCTCTTCAGGAGCGGCGGGGGGAAACCCGCATCTGCACGCACACCAAGGAACAGAATGCGGCGGCGGTTCTGCGGCGCGCCAAAGTCGGCGGCGTTCACCGACTGGATAATCACCTTGTATCGCTTCGGCTGCCGCGATATGCGCCGCCGATGATCCTCGCGTGTCTCGCTTGTTCGGCGTGGCAAGTGAGGCCTTTCCAGACTCTCCCTCACCCATGCGACATACTCCTCAAAGCGTTCGCGGAGGAGACCGAAAACGTTTTCGAAGGCGAAGACCAAAGGTTCGGTTTCTCGGATAACTCGAACGGCCTCTGGCCACATGTCGCGCGCGTCGTCCGGCCCCAACGCCTTTCCGCCAATACCGAATGGCTGACATGGTGGACCGCCCGCGACAACGTCAACTCCCTTGAACGGCGCCCAGGCAACTTCTCGGACGTCCGCCTGCTTGTAGGGCCAGTGAGCGATATACTCAGTGCCTCTCTTGGCGTTATGCGCGACCGTTTCGGCAGCATCGCGATCGCGCTCTATGAGCACGAGATGATGGAAGCCCGCGCGCGAAAGGCCGAGAGCGAGGCCACCGCAGCCGCTGAAAACCTCGACGCTGGTCGGCCTATCGTCAGACGACATCTGCACGACCAAAACGCGGGTTAGCGCGTTGCCAAGGAACGACCGCGCTTACTCGCGTTGTATCATGCAGATACCGCGCCATCGATCGACCTCCCGCCCCCTAACGCAGAGACGCCGCGCGTCCCCTTCGTGCGTATTCTGGCGCTCCACGACGAATCGCTGGCATTGTAGCGGGCTGCAGCAGTGATTCGCGAGGACTGATTCGCCAAGAACGGCATGAACACACCATGAACGTTCGTCCGATACAAGAGGCCTGCAAAAATCACATGGCGGTCATCACCGCTATCAAATTCCCGGTGGGAGAATGGCTGGCGGGAGAATATTGTGGCGCCAGCCAGGAGTGACCAGTTCAATCAAAGGTATGGCAAAGGCGCGCGGGCGCGGGCGCCTGACGACCTCGGCCAGCGCCGGAAACATATCGCGCGCATCGTCATGCGCCTGGTGTTTGCCGCCCATCGAGAATGGCTGACAGGGCGGCCCTCCGGCCACGACATCGATCGGCCCGGAGATCGAATCGCAATCGAAAGCGCGCACATCGTCCTGGTGCAACGGCCAATGCCGGACCAGCGAATGTCCGCGCGCCTGGTTGCGCCGTATCGTGTCGCAGGCCCACTGGTTCCACTCGACCACGGCCCGATGCCGGAAGCCCGCGAGCGTCAGTCCCATGCCAAGGCCTCCGGCGCCCGCGAAGAGTTCGACACTCGTCAGCATGGCGTCCGGTACCGCGTCACATGGGGCGCGCGTCCGCGGGGTTCACGCGCCAAGCCGGATCGACAGATCACGGAGCGACCGCGACCACGTCTCCGCTGCCTCGCTTTTCGTCCATAGCTCCAGCAGTTCCGACGGCGCCTGTTGAACACGTATCACGATCAGCCGCGCCTTGGTCAGCAGTTCGAGCGACGGCCGCTCGGTCATCCAGCTCACCCAGTCGTCCATCGGCCGCGTGTAATCGCCGCGCACACCAAAATTTCCCAGCAGGCGCGCGACGGCCTCCGCCGCGGCGATCCCTTCTTCGGCGTCGGCCGCCTCCAGCCAATCGTTACCACAGGCGAGCGCACGGTCGAGAGTTCCCTCGATCAGGGAGAAGTCGCCCACCTCTCCCAGGCCGTACATCCAATCGACCGCCGTGTCGTTTTCCAGCGTGCCGGGGCCCCAGGTGCCCATCGCGTTCTCCTGTTCCGATCGTGGAGCGAATTCCGTTTCATCCAGACACGCAAGCCGATTCCGTGTCCAGACCGGGTCACTGGCGTGCCCAGGCCGCGGCGCCAGACTTGCCCCCAACAGACTCGCCCCCCAAGACTTGCCCCCCAAGACTTGCCCACCGCACCCTATCGGTAGACACTCCTGTCAACCGGTAAAAAAGGAAGAGTCCATGTCCAGCGAATACGATATCGTCATCCGCGGCGGAACCGTGATGGACGGCAATGGCGGCACCCCGTTCGTCGCCGACGTCGCCGTCAAGGACGGCAAGATCGCCGCGGTCGGCCCCGTGGGAGGAACCATCGCCGGCTCCGGCACCGATGAGGTCGACGCCCGCGGCATGTCCGTCACGCCCGGCTTCGTCGACCTCCACACCCATTACGACGGCCAGGCGATGTGGGACTCGCACCTCGCGCCGTCGTCGTGGCACGGCGTCACCACCGTCGTCATGGGCAATTGCGGCGTCGGCTTCGCCCCGGTCCGCAAGGACACCCAGGACAAGGTCGTGGCACTGATGGAAGGCGTGGAGGACCTGCCCGGTCCCTGCCTGAACGAAGGCCTCGACTGGACCTGGGAGAGTTTCGCCGAGTACCTCACCGCTCTGGAACGCCGGCCGCACGACATCGACTTCTGCGCCCTGCTGCCGCACGCGCCGATGCGGGTCTACGTCATGGGCGACCGCGCCATGGCGCTGGAGGACGCCAACCAGGAAGACATCGCCCGCATGCGGGAAATGACCGCCGATGCGGTGCGCGCGGGGGCGTTCGGCTTCTCCACCTCCCGCACCATCGCGCACAAGACGCTCGCCGGCGACCATCATCCGGGGTTGCGAGCCCAGGAGAATGAGTTGATGGGGATCGCGATGGGATTGAAAGACGCCGGGGCGGGGTTCATCGAAATGACCTCGGACTGGAATACCCCAGATCCCGCCACCGAGTTCGCCATGGTGCGGCGGATCATGCAGGCCAGCGGCCGGCCGCTGGTGTTCTCGTTAAATCAACGTCACGACCGCACCGAGGCGTGGAAGGACCTGCTGGCGCTGTCGACCCAGGCCGCCGCTGACGGGCTGCCGATCCGCTGCGTGGCGCCGCCGCGGCCGATCGGGGCGCTGCTCGGCCTGACCGGCAGCCAGAACCCGTTCGCCGGCACGCGGACCTATCGCTCGATCGCGCATCTGCCGCTGGAGCAGCGCGTCGCCGCGATGCGCGATCCGGAGATTCGGCGAAAGATCCTGGCCGACGATCCGAAGGAGTTCAATACCTGGTCGTTACTCAGCCGCATCGGCTATGCGCGGATGTTCCGCTTCACCAATCCGCTGAACTACACGCCGGCGAAGGCGGACTCGATCGCCGCCATCGCCGCGCGTGAGGGCCGCACGCCGGAGGAAGTCGCGTACGACATGCTGATCGACGACGACGGCCGCGGCTTCATCTTCACCGCGCTGGTGAACTACGCGAACTACGATCTGGAAGCGGTGAAGACGATGTACGCCCAGCAGCACGTAATTCCTGGGCTTTCCGATGGCGGGGCGCATGTGGCGTTCATTTCGGACGCGTCATTCCCGACGTTCCTGTTCAGCTACTGGGGCCGCGACGTGACGGATGGGCGGATGTCGATCCCCGATCTGGTGCGGCGGCAGACCCGTGAGCCCGCGCGCTTCGCCGGGCTGCTCGACCGCGGCGTGCTGGCGCCGGGGATGAAAGCCGACATCAACGTGATCGACTTCCCCAACCTGGCGCTGGAGCGGCCGGAAATGGTCGTCGACCTGCCCGCCGGCGGACGGCGGCTGATGCAAAAGGCGCGCGGCTACGTGGCGACGGTGAAGGCCGGTCAGGTCACGTATCGGAACGGCGTGGCGACGGGGGCGCTGCCGGGAGGGCTGGTGCGCGTGCCGCAAGCGGGATGATCAGGCGGGGACGTGAAGGCAACGCGCTACTTCCGGGAGCAGGCGCTACGCAAGCGGCCCGGTATCGTGGCAGAGCGGTGCGTTGCTGTTCTCGCCGCGCCGATACGCCGATCGGTCCAGACCGACGGGCGCATCCGCTGGTGGGGCCGCATCGTGGATCCACGCGACGGACAGGAGCGTGTGCTCCGCGTGGTCACGCTGGACGACGGCGAAACGCTCCACAACGCTTTCTTCGACCGAGGATAC
>CALFNB010000273.1 GCA_937902425.1 uncultured Acetobacteraceae bacterium
GGATTGGCTTCGAACTGGCGTGGTGGTGGATCGTCGCCGTGCTCATGGCGATACTGGCTGCGTTCGCCCTCGACTCGCCGGTAGGACGGCGGGCCGTGGCGCTGTTTGGGGTCCGGTCCCAGTTGTTCGTGAACGAACCCTCCTGATTATTGGCTCCCCCGCTTCCGCGCTGAACGCGCCACGCTTCGGGGTGGACGCGTGATCCTGATGCGGGCGGTTGGCCCGGGCGCCGAACCGCCCGCGCCGTTGCCAGCGGAATACATGGTATATGGTAGGTCTCGATGGTGTTTGCCCAATACGTGAGAATGCGTCGTTCAGTCGGCCCCTGGACCAAACGCGCGCCAGCGCTTGAAGCCATTCTCCTGGCGGTATTCGCGATTCCATTGGCGGCGGTCCTCGCCGCTCTCGTATATCGCTCGACATTGAAGTTTCCAATCAACCCCTGGAATGAGGGTTGGAATGCTTATCATGTGACCGCGCTGCTTACGGGCGGCCCACTTTACTTTCCTCCGGACGCACTGATAACAAACAACTATCCGCCCCTCTCCTTCTACATAATAGCGCCGTTCACGATCCTCCTGGGCGATGCGATATTCGCCGGGCGATTGGTGTCCTGGCTGTCGTTCGCGACGATCGCCGTATCGATCGCCTCAATTTCATACCAGCTTAACGCCGACCGGATCGCGGCATTGAGTGGAAGTGCGATCTTTGCCGCTTTGATGGTGATTAACTACAGCAGTTATGTTGGCATGAACGACCCGCAACTGCTGGGACATGCGATCGTTCTGATCGGACTATGGATTTATGTCCGCCATTCAGGGGCGGCGTGGTCCGGAGTGGCCGCCGGGATCTTAATGGCCTGCGGATTGTTTGTGAAGCACAATATTTTTGCCCTGCCACTGACACTCGTGGTTTGGCTGGCGATCCACGATCGGCGCGCGGCGATACGATTTGCCGCGGCCGGCCTGCTGACCGGCGGCATCAGTTTTGTGTGCTGTCTGCTTATCTTTGGACCGGTATTCGTCACAGGTCTGCTCGCGCCGCGACAGTATTTTCCGGACCGAATTCTCAGCTATCCGCTCCATCGATTGCTGCCAATGCAAATTCCGCTGCTGCTCGCCGCGCTCGGCGCGGTGGTCGGCTGCGGCAATCGCTTCACGGGATTGTACCTGGGTTATATCGTTACGTCGATCACGGTGGCCGGCGTCCTCGTGGGCGGTGAGGGCGTCAGTATCAATGTGATGTTCGAGGTCGTGATCGCGCTGTCTCTGGCGGCTGGCCATGTCATTGCCCGATTACCCCGAGGCGGGGACATGCGTATCTGGGTGCTTTGCGGCTACGCGTTCGCATGTTTTTATAACGCGGCCCTGCTCGCGACAAAGGATCAAATCATGGTTGGCCGCTGGATCGTCGCGCAGCGCGCCAACGAAATCGCGACGGCTGAGGTCATCAGGATGTTGTCCGACCAGCCTGGCCCGGTTCTGTGTGAGGCGCTGACCATCTGTTATTGGACGGCCAGACCATTCGAGTTTGATCCCTTTAATTTCCAACAAGGGGTTATCGCCGGCATCAAGGACGAGAATATTGTTTTGCGGCGCATCACCTCTGGTTATTACGCCGCGATCGAACTCCCGGGTGATGGTCTTCAACCACCTGATATGGATCTTCTCGGTCCCCGGATTCGGGGCGCGATCATTGAGCACTATCGGAAGATTCCGACGGTGCCCGGGGGAATGTCGGTTTTCGTCCGCGAAGCGGTGCCGATGTCCGGCGGCGTTTCGACGCGTTGAACATTATCTCACAGAAATGACTTAGCACTATCGAAAATCGTGAGGCGCAAGTCAATTTCCGACTCCCGCGGTTTTCCTACTACCTGTTTCTGGCATCAGGACTCGCTGACCAGCAAGCAACAATATTACTGGGTATGTATGTTCAAGGGCACGACGGACACCCTCCGAGTAACGTGCGTTGATCTCGCTGGTATTCAGGGTATCGTTCTCGATCACGAAGGCAAATGTTCTGGCATTTATCAAATCAATAATTCGCCTTTCATCAAAAGCTCCCGTCGCGGTCAATTCCGTGATGATCGCGGGTTCCCAAGGCACGTCTTTTCCCGCCAGCAACAGCAACACCATATTTTCAGAAAAAACCGGTCTGGTCGCCTTCGTTATCATGGCCACCAATTCCGCAGACTCACGACGCAATTTCAAATCGACAAGCCGCCGTTCGCCGACCGGAGGAATGACGAGCGCCTGGATAGCGAGTACCAGCGTCAGTACCACATAGGCTGTCATATGAGCCCGCGAAGCAGCAACAACTCTCGCCAAGTTAGCGAGCGCCAATCCATTAAGCAAAGCTACTCCACACATCCAGGGGATGAAATAGTTTGTATAAGCGCCGCTTTTGCCAAGGCTCACCAAACTAACCGTGGTCAGTACGAAGTACGTTACAACGATCAGTTCGCCGCTCCGTACCTTGGAGGTGCCAGTGGCCATCCAGCGTAACACCAGACCGCATAATGTAGCCACCGCGATGAAAATGTAAGCGGGCTCGAAATTCTGCGGGCCGAGATTCAGAACTCGGTTCCATGCATCAGATAAGCTGAACCGGTTGACATTGTATAATATGATATGACGGGGAAATCCTCCATGAGTTACAATAGTCAGGATTATGAACACCGCGACTCCAAACGAACCCGCCGCGACCGCAGCTCGTAACGTGCCGCGCCAATCGTGATAGAAAGCAACCATGAAAGTCGCTGCCGCTCCCATCAAGACAGTCTGCTTCGTAAAGAGTGCCGCCAGGAAAACAAAAGCTGCTGCGTGAAGCTGTCCACCCCGGCGGAGCGCCCGAAGTCCCAAATACATGCCAAATACTTCGAAGGCACAGGCCAGCATATCGACCCGCGCTACGCGGGCCCAGAATCTGAGTGGGTCGAGGGAAAAGATGAGCAGCCCCGCCACGAGGCCGGCGACAACCGGCGCATGGCGCGCCAGATCGAGTCGGTCGTTCACGGGATCATACGGTGACGACGACGCTTCCTTGACGAACAGCCCGGTGAACACGGCGGTTGCGAGCAGCGAGAGCATGGATATGGCCCGTCCCGCCGCCAACCACGACCAGCCCAGAGACGCCGCCGCGTTGGCGACGACATGGTATAAGGGCGGGTAGTGAAACACGATAAATGGATATTGCTGAAGGTCACCGTACATGCGCGGACCGGGGATCAATTTGGCCTGCTGCCAGACAATCCCTTCAGCGTAATCGAGCTCGCCCAGAAATAAGACAGATAACCAGCCATTGTAGGCAAACCTGGCGACATTGAAAGTCAGGGCCACGTACAACGCCACAAGGCCCACCAAGGCAAGACCGGTTATCCACGAAATCTGACTGACCGGCGATCTTGTGCCGTGCCGCATCAACGTTTTGGCCTCGCGGTGATCAACATCTGCTTGCCCAACGGCTTGATTGGGGAGAGCAGATAAGCCCGAATTAACAATGGCCATACGGGAAGCCGAGATTTGATGGTCAATGGCAGGAAGCGCCGGCGGACGTCCATCACTTCCCAATTTTGCGCGGTCAACAGGTCGGACATGCTGATGTGCGACCATACGGTAACGTGGGTATAGTCGTCAAAATACTCACGAAACGCATAACGCCAGTTTGGCTGCAGCATCGTAAGCGTTCCCCGCGCGCTCAATTTGGTCCGCAACGCGGACAACACAGTGATTAATTCGGCCTGAGAAATATGCTCGAACAGATTGCTGGCAAATGCGAAATCAACACTTCCGTCATCAAGAAATCCAAGCTCTGTCACGGGACCAACCACGCCTTCCACACCTTCCTCCAGATAAGCGGTGAATCCCGGCCAGGAATCGAGGGCGATGCGACGGCCAGCCTGAACGGAGTTGATGAACTCGCCATAACCACAGCCCAGATCGAGCACGCAATCTCGCGGACCGATCAGCCGGTTGAACCAGAATCGCCAAAGCGCGTTCCAAAGCGCCGCGCGACGAGGGTCGTGTGTCAGGCGGGACGAATGGTAGGCGTCGGTCATTCGCCGAGAAGCCGCCAGCCAAACACGATGCCGAAGATCATCCGGGCGCCAACGCGCAAAGCTCTGAGATCGTCCACATTACCTCCTTTGCTCGTACCGACACGCTGGTGGAATGTAATTGGGCATTCGACCACGGTCAGACCATTTTCCAGGGCGCGGTCCATGAAGTAGGCGTTAAATTCAAGATTCACCGTCGGCCGCAACTTCGGCAGCAGCGTCGTCAGCGCCTCGCGCGTTGCCAGCTTATATGTGGTTCCAACGTCTGTGAGCGTGCAGCGGCCAAGCCGTTTGGCCTCAAGAAGTTTCCCCACGAACAGATTGCCGTAATACATGATGGTGCTGAGCTGAGTATGATACTGACGAAGCGGTTCGACCGTCCGGGTCCCATTCACGATGTCGGCATGGGGTGCGTAAGCCAGGAGCTTTTCCAGGTCGTAAGCCCGGAACGTCCTGTCCCCCTCGCACAACACGATGAACTCGGAATCGGTATAACGCATTGCTTCGGTCCAGCAGCGATATACGCATTGGCCGTAACCGGGCCGCAATTCGTTGAAGACGATGGCTCCCGCCGCTTCGGCTGCCTCCATCGTTCGATCGACACTGTTGTTACTTACCACGATCACTCGTCGAACGCGGGGATGCTCGCTGAAATCCCTCACTGACGGACCGATACTTTCCTCGTCGTTGTAGGCGGTCAACGCCACGGTCACATGCGGATCGTCAACCGGCATGAACCGCACGTCTTCGCGACGCCGTCGTTCTCCAAGCAGTAAAAAAAGATCGATCATGATGAACCCCACGCCGAGCATCACGGGCATACCGCTGTACCAGACAATAAGCTCGTCGATTGGAAGCAAGAGCTGATTGAGGCCAAACAGGTATCGTGGGACCACCAAGAGAATGCCGAAAAGGTAAGTGGCGATCCCCAAGGAAACGGCCAATATGCCATACAGCAGAAATGGGATCCTTCGAACTCGGGCGACGATGCCGCGTGCCAGTTGCGACACTTCTGTCATTGAACGGCCGCCAAAAGCTCGATCTGAAATATCATCTAACCACGATCGCTCTCGAACACTTACCCAAACCCTTCATATCAAGGCTAAACTGGCTCCGACTCCGAAATGTAAGGCCGATTCCGTAGTCACGCAATGACGATTCAGTCCAGTTCGCAGCATCGCGGCATGAGTGAGGAAAACCCGTTCGCGATAGGACCAGTGCGTGGTGTGTGCGAGCGCGACATTTGAATGACGCCGTCGCCCCTGGCCAGATGCACGGCCGAGCGCTGAAGACTGCGTTCAGCCGCGCGCCCAGGCGATGGCGGCGCGGGCGAGGGCATCGATCGTGTCGACGACCGGCACGTTCAGCCGAGCGCTCGGACCGGCCTGGATCCCCAGCGGGATCTCGGTGCAGCCCAATACCACGGCGGCGGCACCCCGGGCGGCGAGAGCATTCACCACCTCGGCCAGCGGCTCATAC
>CALFNB010000274.1 GCA_937902425.1 uncultured Acetobacteraceae bacterium
CGGGTACCGTCGGGTTGTCGTCGCCGGTCACTCGCGCGGCGCGTGGATCGCGCTGGACCACGGAGCAGTTAAGGATTTTGGGCGCTTCACGCGGGCGGGCGTCCCAACACCGCGCGAAGCGCCAATCTTGCCTGCGCCTGGCTCTCCGTGTTCTCGGTGCTGAAAGACTTGCTTTCTCACCGCGGATCATGCGCCACGGCCCAATCGTCGGACCCCGCGCATGGCAAGCGTGTCGCGGCAGCCGGGGCTTGAGGCAGCCGCCGGCTTCCGGCAAACGAAACGCCGCGCCAAAGACCAGCCGGAGAGCCCTGACATGACCGAAGACGAGACCCTGATCACCCGCCGCGACGGCCGGGTCGGGCGCATTTTGCTCAATCGGCCGCGGGTGCTGAACACCCTGACATTGGACATGGTCCGCGTGTTCACCCAGGCGTTGCACGCGTTCCGTGACGATCCGCACGTCCACGCCGTGGTGGTCGAGGGCGCCGGCGATCGCGCGTTCTGCGCCGGTGGCGATATCCGCGCCTTGCGCGACGGCCAGTTGTCAGGCGACCGCACCGGGGTCGAGGCATTCTTTCGCGAGGAATACGACCTCAATCTGCTGATCTCGGCCTACCCCAAGCCGTATATCGCGCTGATCGACGGCATCTGCATGGGCGGCGGGATCGGCGTGTCAGCGCACGGGCCATACCGCGTGGCGACCGAGCACGCGATGTTCGCCATGCCGGAAACCGCGATCGGCTTTTTCCCCGACATCGGCGGCACGTTTTTCTTGCCGCGGCTGCCGGGCCAGCTTGGCATCCATCTGGGCCTGACCGGGCTGCGCACGACCGGCGCCGACGCTGTGCACGCGGGGTTCGCCACGCATTTCACCTCGCGCGCGAACCTGCCCGCGTTATCGGAGACGTTGGCGGAGATCGGCGTCGCCGCGCTGGCCCGGTTCGCGGAGCCGCTGCCGCCGTGCACGATCGCATCTGATCTGGCCGCGATCGACCGGTGTTTCGCGGCCGATACAATCGGTGAGATCGCCGCCCGCCTCGCCGCCGAGCCCGGCGGTTGGGCCGCCGCCGCGCTCAAGGCGCTGCGCACGGTGTCTCCGACGGCACTGGGGTTTACCTTGGAGGCGTTCCGGCGCGGCGCGGACATGACGTTGAAGCAGACACTGGACGCGGAGTTCCTGCTGACCCGGACGACGATGGCGTATCCGGATTTCGCCGAGGGCGTGCGCGCGATGGTGGTCGATAAGGATCGGCAACCGAAATGGCAGCCGACGCGGATCGAGGATATCGATCAGGGGGTTGTCGACGCGATGTTTCGTTGAAGGGTCGGTGAACTGGCGTGCGATCCGATCAGATGGGGTCAGCACCGAACATTCATTGTCATGGCCCGCCTCGTCCGGGCGATCTGATCCAACACCGTGCGGCACCAGTTGGCCCGGACGAGCCAGGCCATGATGGAAGGGGGGATGCAAACTGAACGGAAACGGCTCTGGCGGCTCGTGAAACAGCTTCATGCAATGGAATCACGGACGAATGAGTCGGAATCCCTGTCCTGGCGACTTCATCCGGATGGGTTTGAGGCATCTTAAACTTTAATCCCCTCGATCGCTTCTTCCATCTCCTGGAAACTCGGCATGTGTTCGTTCGGAACCATCTTGCGTCCGGACTCGATGCTGACCTGCGGGGCGTTGCCGTGCAGATGCGTGACGATCACGGCGCGGATGACTTCCATGTATTTCGACTCTTCGTCGACGACCCCTTTCAGGCGGCTCGCCATCGGACCAACCATTCCGTAGGAGAGCAGCACGCCCAGGAAAGTGCCCGTCATGGCGCCGCCGATCATGGCGCCGAGGATGGCGGGTGGCTGGTCAATGTGGGACATCGTTTTGATCACGCCAAGAACGGCGGCGACGATGCCCAGGGCCGGTAAACCATCCGCCATGGTTTGCAGCGCGTGCGACGGATGCAGTTCCTCGTTCAAGGTCTTCTTCAGTTCGCGCGCCATTACGTCTTCGATCTGATTGGGGTCGTCGGCATTCATGCCGACCAGCCGCAGGTAATCGCAGATCAGGTCGCAGGCGTGATGATTGGCGACGATCTTCGGGAATTTCTGAAACGCGGAGCTGTCGGCGGGTTTTTCGATATGCGGCTCCAGCGCCATGTTGCCTTTGGTGCTGGCCAGCCGCACCAGGTAGTACATCAAGCTCAGCAACTCCACGTAATCCGCCCGCTTATAGCAGCCGCCTTTGACGATTTTGCCGAACCCGACCATCGTGTGTTTCACTTCGTGCATGGAATTCGCCATGACGAAAGCACCCGCCGCGGCGCCCGCGATCGTCCACATCTCGAACGGCAGCGCTTCGACCAGCGGCTCCACGCTGCCGCCGGACGCCAGGTAGCTGCCGAAGACGCAGATGAGCAAAAAGACGAAGGCGCCGATCGTCAACATGGCGAGGCCGCGCTCAGCGCGCCGGAGCCGCGGGTGGTGGCGGCGCGAGCTCGCCAGACTGCGAAGAGGGGGACTGCGAAGAGGCGGACTGCGAAGAGGCGGACTGCGAAGAGGCGGACTGCGAAAGGAGGACATCGCGCAGCACCACGATCGCGATGCGCCGGTTCGCCGCCGCCAGCGGATCGCCCGGCAACAACGGATCACGATCGGCATGCCCGGTCACGGTCTGGACGCGGGTATCCGCGAGCCCGGCATCCGTAAGCAGACGCCGCGTGGCGTTGGCTCGCTCGGCCGACAGCTCCCAGTTGGTCTTGCCGAGGCCGGCATAGGGCGTGGCGTCGGTGTATCCGGCGATCGAGATGGCCTCCGGCAGTTTTTGCAGGAATGGCCCGACCTTCATCAGCAATGCCCGCGCGCGGTCGTTCGGAACCGCGGATCCGGATGCGAACATCGGTAGTTTGACCTCATCCATGATCTGGATTCGCAATCCTTCCGGGGTCATGTCGATCGCCAGTTGTTTCGCGAGCTCGGCCAGCGCCGGGTCGCCGCGCACCGCTTCGCGGATTTGCTCAGCGGCCTTTTCGAACGCCGCTTTCTCCTGCCGCGCCTTTTCCGCCTCGATTTCGGCCGGCGTGGGTTCCCGGCTGCCGTCCACGGCCGGTCCGGCACCGCGCGGCATTTGACCGAGCATTGAGGGATCCGTCAGCGCCGGATCGTGATTCTCCGCCGGCGAGTTGGTGTTCTGCGTGGCGGGCTTTTGGGCCCGGGAGTAGACCTGCGGGTCGCTGTCAGGCGTGGGTTCCAGCGGTGGCCGTTTGCCCTCGGTGATCTCAACCGAGCCGCGATCGGAAACCAGGGCGCCTTCGTCAAACGCCGTGTGGCCGCCGAATGGCTGTCCGGTGCCGGATGACGCATGACTCAACAGGCTGTTAGGGCTGAAATAGTCGG
Source organism: uncultured Acetobacteraceae bacterium (assembly GCA_937902425.1). Classification (GTDB taxonomy): domain Bacteria; phylum Pseudomonadota; class Alphaproteobacteria; order Acetobacterales; family Acetobacteraceae; genus Rhodopila. The sequence goes on from CALFNB010000274.1 coordinate 3,397, forward strand.
CGAGGCCCTTGCGTTGATCTTCCGTCGTCGCGTTCAGCAGCCACATCAGCAGGAAGAACGCCATCATCGCCGTCACGAAGTCGGCATAGGCCACCTTCCAGGCACCACCGTGACCGCCGCCGCCGCCTTCGCCTTCTTCGAATTTCCTGACGATGACGACCCCGCGAGCGGAGCCCTTTTTGTCCCTCTTACCCGCCATCTGACCCGGTGCCTCTCATGCGCCGGTGGTCCGCGGCGGGCGCCCGTGTTCAAACGAGCGATACCTCCCGCGGACACCAGCCCTGTGTCGCGCGCTGCCTGCCTTCAGATGTACTCGTCAGCGACTGGCGAATACCGAAGACGGCACACGAGGCCACCATGAGCGGATAACGTTAACCGACCATTAAAGGTGACTCGCCATTAATGGTCTTCCGCCAAGACCGGCGACCCAACGGGCCGCGGCAGCTTCATCCACAAAGCGCACCCGAGCGCGGTGAGGGTTGACACCAGTGACGACAGCGCGAGGACATAAATTCCCGCCTCGAAGCTGCCGGTCGTGTCCTTGGCGTAGCCCACCACGATCGGACCGAGATAGCCGCAGAAATTGCCGATCGAATTGATGTAGGCCAGACCCGCGGCCAGCGCCGGACCTGACAGCACGGTGGCCGGTAACGGCCAGAATGGTGACTTCATGCCATAGAAGCCAACCGTTGCCAGCGAGAATGCCGCCAGCACCCAGAGACTGTTGTGCAGCACCCCGCCAATCGCCATCCCGACCGCGCCGCAGGCGCAGGTTCCGACCAGGATCCAAAACCGGTCCCCGATACGGTCGGACAAATGACCGAACCCGATGATCGCCAGCGTGCCAAATACGTACGGCACGGATGTGAGCAGGCCGGCCTGCGTATTGGTCAACCCCAGGCCTTTCAGGATTTGCGGCAGGAACAGGACCAGGCCGACCCCCGACATTCCGACTCCGGCGAAGATCACGGTGAAGGCCAGCACCCTGGGGTTGGCCATCGCGCTCAGGATCGAGTGCGCGCGAACCGACTCGACCTGCTGTCTTTCGCTGGCGAGTTCGGCCTCGAGCCACGACTTTTCCGCGTCCGTCAGCCACTTCGCCTCCGATGGGCGTTCGGTCAGGACCCAGATCACGCTGATGCCCATCAGCGTGGTCGGCAGGCCCTCACCGATGAACATCCATTGCCAGCCATGCAGGCCCCAAACGCCGTCCAGTTGCAGCAGCGCCGTCGACAGCGGGCCGCCGATCGCGGTCGCCAGCGGCAGGCCGGTGAGGAACCAGCCCACGACGCGGCCCCGGTGACCCCGCGGGAACCAACGGTGGAAGTACAGCAGCAGACCTGGGAACAGCCCGGCCTCCGCGATCCCGAGCAGGACGCGGACCCCGAAGAAGCTCCAGGGCCCCGTCACGAACGCGGTCGCGGCGGAGCAGAGACCCCAGGTGATCATGATCCGCGCGATCCAGGGCCGGGCGCCAACCCGCTCCAGGATGATGTTGGAGGGGACCTCCAGCAGGCAGTAGCCCCAGAAGAACGCACCGGCCGAAAGCCCGTAGATGTACGCGGTCAGCCCCAGATCCTTGTTCATGGTGAGGGCCGCGAAACTCACGTTGATGCGGTCGATGTAGCAGAGGATGTACAGCACGAAACAGTACGGCAGCAGCCGCATATAGGCCTTCCGCATGGTCGCGCGTTCCAGCGCCGCGATGTCCATTTTTCGTCCTCCCCAGTCTGTTATCGGCCCCAGCCCTTTTTTTCAGCCAATGTTTTTTCAGTCAGCCTGATTTCACCTCACTCGGCAAGCGCGGCAATGACCGAGGCGATGACCGATCGCCAGTCGCCTGGAGACGATTGGCGAAACAGGCGAAGCGAATCATACCACGGCGTATCGTTCCTGTTGAGTAACCACCTCCAGTCCGGCGCATACGGCAGCAGCACCCACGCCGGATGGCCGAGCGCGCCGGCGACATGGGCCACCGACGTGTCGACGGTGATGGTCAGATCGAGCGCCGCGATCAGCGCCGCCGTTTCGGCATAATCCGTCAATGGCCGCGCCGGACACGCGATCCCGGGCAGCGCGCGGCCCGGGACGAGACTGACGAAATGACAGTCGGGGAGGGTAAGCAGCGGCTGAAACACCTCCCGCGGTGGCGTTCGCCGGAAATCGTTACGGTGCAGGGGATTGCCGGCCCAGGCGAGGCCGATGCGGCGGGTTGGGGGCAGGGTGGCGCGGTGGGCGGCGATCAACTCCGGGTCGGCGGTCAGATAACCGGCGGAGGAGGGGATCGTTTCCAGTGTGGTGCCGAACACATGCGGCAGGCTCATTTGATCGATCCAGGCGTCATGGCGCGGCAGCGGCCCGAACTTCGATATGACCTGGACGCCGGCGATGGTCCGCGGCAGCGGCATCAGGGACGGCTCGCAGGCCAGGATCGGCACGCCGCCGCGTTGCGCGATCAAGGCGAGATAGCGTGCGAATTGCACGGTATCGCCAAGCCCCTGTTCCGCGTGAACCAGGATCGTGCGCCCGCGCGGATCGCCGCCGTCCCAAACCGGACCCGGCAGGTCGATGAAGTCATGACGAAATCGGTCATGCCGTTTGCGCCACTCATACTCCGCGAACCCGCGCGGCAGATCGCCCGCCAGCAGCGCGGCCGTCGCCAGGTTCCAGTGCGCCTGGACATTGTCCGGGTGCGTATCGATCGCCCCCTCCAGCACCCCAATCGCTTCCGCCACCCGGCCCTGGGCGGTCAGCATGAAGCCGAGGCTGACGATCGCCTCGATCAACGTAGGGTCGAGGTTGAGCGCGTGACGGCAATGCGCCTCGGCGGCGATCGGGTCGTCCAGGTCCATGAGGGCATTGCCCAGGTTGAGCCAGGCGGGGGCAAAGTTTGGATTGAGCGCGACGGACGTCGTCAGAGCGTCGCGTGCTTCCACCGGACGGAACAGGCCGTTGAGGGCGCTGCCGCGCAGGAAATGCAGTTCGGCGCTGTCCGGGTGTTGGCGCAGCGCCTCGGTCGTTTCGGCGATGACCGCGGCATGATCGCCGGCGGCGGCCCGCGCGCGGAGCAGGTTGCGGCGCGCTCCGGCATGGGATGGGTCGCTGCTCAGTACCTCCCGGAGGGCGTCGATCGCCGCGACGACCTGCCCGGAAGCGAGGTGTGTGAGACCGGCCATGTAACGGACGCTGGTGGCGTCCCCTCCGTGGGTGCCCGCTGTCATACGCCCGTCATGACCGACAAGTCTTAGCGGCCGGTTAATCGGAGCGATCGTGTTGGGTCACGGCCGGGCATGACAGGAGGTTTCGGCATCCTGTATTCTGGCGTCACCAATAACGGAGAGACATCCATGCCCCGCCGCCTGATCGATATTTCGGTCCCTCTGAAAGCCGGGATCAAGAGCGATCCGCCGCATATGCTGCCGCAAATCGAGTATCTGGATCACCACCAGACCGCTCCGGCGATGGCGGAGTACATGGGCGTGCGGGTCGATCAGCTGCCCGATGGCGAATACGCCGCGGTGGAAAAAGTGGCGATCAGCACGCACAACGGCACGCACCTGGACGCGCCGTATCACTTTTTCTCCACCATGAATCACGCGTTGAAGCCCGGCGGCGAGCCGTCGTGGCGGATCGACGAGGTGCCGTTGGAATGGTGCTTCCAGCCCGGCGTCAAACTGGATTTTCGCCACATGAAGGCCGGCTATGTCGCGACGCCGGGGGATGTGGAGGCCGAGCTGAATCGGATCGGCCACGCGATCCGTCCGCTGGAGATCGTGTTGGTCAATACGGCGGCGGGGGCTCGCTACGGGCAGGATGACTACGTCGACTCCGGCTGTGGCATGGGCAAGGCCGCGACGATGTGGCTGCTGGAACGCGGCGTGCGGCTGGTCGGCACCGATGGCTGGAGCTGGGACGCGCCATTCTCCATCACCCGTGAGCGGATCAGGCAAACCGGCGATGCCGGCCTGATCTGGGAGGGTCACCGCGCCGGGCGGGAAATCGGCTACTCGCATCTGGAGAAGCTGCATAATCTGGAGGTGCTGCCGGCGGACGGGTTCGATGTTGTTTGCTTCCCGGTGAAGGTTCACCGCGCCTCGGCGGGTTGGACGCGGGCGGTGGCGATTATTGACGACGGGAGGTGAGCCGGAGGGCGGGGTGGGGTGCGGACCATCACAATCGCGGTCCGGTTGAGGGTCCTCGCGGTTCGTTTGATGCCATCGGTGGGCTGAGCGGATGACGCGATCAATCCAGGCTGATTTAACAACCGGACAGCACTGGGTCGAGCGTAGGGATAACGACTCCCGCTGACGAGTCGGGCAGCGATCGTCTGATCAACTCCCCGGTTGGCGCATCCCAAGTTCCGCCGCCTGCCGACGCTCGTAGTTGCGCCGCGTCTCGTCATAGGCCTGGCCGATGATACCGCCGCGCACCGTGCCGGCCGCGACGGACCCATAGGCCGGGCGCCAACTTCGCGGCAGCGCCGGCCAATCGGGCGGTGCCAGCCATAACCGGAACAAACATCGTTTCAATGCCGGATCGTCATGATCCTCGAACGCGGTGCGCGAATGCAAGGTGACATGATTGTTCAGCATCTGCATGTCGCCGGGCCGCAAATGCGTCGCGTACATCAGTTCCGGCCGGCGCAGGATCTCGTCGAGGTAGTCCATCGCCTCATGCTGCAGCGGCGTCAGTGCCGGCACGCCCTCCATCGCCTGAGCCTGGATCACGCGATTGCGGTTCCATTTGCTGTACAGCAGACCCCCGGCTTCGTCCCAGACCGGATTGGGATAAAACGGCGCCTCATCCGGCGCCTGCTCCCGCTGGCGGCTGAAATACAACGGCTGATACAGCAACGCGGCGAGATTGGGACGTTCCCGGACCATGACGTTATGGGCGGTGACCGAACTCGATACCATGCTTTCGCCGCCGGACTTCGCGACGTTATAGCATGTCAGCAAAGCGATGTCGGCGCTGTCGGTGTGAAAGTCCAGTTCCGCCGCGGAGGAGTAACCGCGGCCTCGCGCGGTACGGTACGCGATGCCGGCATCGCGTACCGCGGACAGATACTGACTGGCCTTCCCCTGCGGCCGCGCGACACCGATATGCAGACCGATCGCCCAGGTAAGAAGTTCGAACTCGGCGGAGGACAGGCCGTCGCGCGGCAGGCCGCGCAACAAGGCGAAACCGCGGCCTTCCTTGATCTCACGCAGGCAGCGCGTGATTGGCGTCCAGGCGCGGCCGAGGTCGAAGTCGGCGCGCTGGTAGTCGAACAAGCTCCGCGCCGGATCATGCGCCGCGCGAACGGCATTGGTCAGGTCGCGGCGCGCGGCGTCGTCCAGGGTTTCGATCCAACGCGTGTCGCCTTCGAGGTCCGCGACTGTCCAGGCGGCGCGCGTTTCGATGTCAACCAATCGCATCGCCCGGTTCCTCGTTCAAATGCTCAACGGCGGCGCCACCATCCCCGCTTGCGTTCGAGCAGCGGCGCGGACTCGGACCCGATCACGATGGGCTGGATCATCGGGCCGGAGACGACATCGTTCGCGGGAACCGGCGGCGCTTCCGGCACGGCCTCCGGCTGGGTCTCCGGCTGAGTTTCTGGTGCGACCTCCGCCGCCGCGCTTTCAATCACGAGCGGCGCTTCGGCGACCCCGGTCGGTGCCGACCATGGTAGTTCCGCCTGGGCACCGGGCATCGGCTCGGCGGGCGGCATTGGCGGGGCGGCTTCGGCGGGCGCGAGCGTGGCCGCCGTCTCGGCCGGTTCAGGTGCCACGGGCTCCGGCAACCGCGACATCACCGGTTCCGGCACTGGCGGCGGCCCGGATTCGATCGGCACGGATCGCGAGGTGGCGGCGATCGGTTCGACCGGCTCCTGAGCCGCGGGTGCGGGTGCGCCACGCCAACGCGGCGCGTGCCGATCACGACGCAGCATGAAGGGCCGGGATGCCAGCGCCCATGCCTCGGCCGCCGGTCCGCGATCCGGGCGACCCGTGGCGGTCGCTTCCGCCGCCAACATCGGCGGTTCCGAGGCGACCGCCCAATGCGGCGGTTGCCAGCGGGAGCGGCCCGACTGGCCACGCCGGCCGGCGGGCGCCCGGCTGACCGGCGCGGCGTTCAGTTCGGCCTGCTCCATCACGTCGAAGATATCGAAGACATGGCCACTGCCGAACGGATCGGCCGGCGTCGGGCCGGCATAAACCGGTATGAGATCGGGCTGCTCCGCGCCCGGCACGCCGAGCGGCGACAGGTTGCCGTCGCCTCTGCCGCGGCGGCGGCCACGGCGGGATCGGCGGCGCGCCTCATCGTCATCCGCCGCCACCGGCTCCGCGGCAGGCTCCGGCGTGGCTTCGACGTGTTCAACGGGGACGGCTGGCTCGAACGGCAGATCAGGTCCGGCGGCGCCATGCCCAACCACGGCATTTGCAACCGGGCTCTGCCCAACCGCGGCATCTGGGGCGCGGCCGTCATCCTCACGTCCGCCACGCCGGCGGCGACGGCGGCGACGGCGGCGGCGTTCGGCCTCGCGACCTTCTTCGGTGTCCTCCACGGTTCCGGCGGCGACCGCGGCATCGGTATCCTCGTCGACGTCGGAGATGTCGTCGTCTTCCTCAACGTCGATCGGCTCCGCCTCGGCGGCGGCATCCGCGACCACGCTACCCGTGATGGCGGCATGCACCACGGCGGAACGCGGCGCGTCCGGTGTGACGAAACGAGGCTCCTCGCCCGGCACCATTGTGCGCAGCCGCTCAATACGGAAGCGCGGCGCGATCAACGAATCGTCGGCGGCGATGATGACACGCATGCCGTAGCGCCGTTCGATCTCGTTCAACCGCTCCCGCTTATGATTGAGGATATACAGCGCGATCGCCACCGCGACATGGACGATGATCTCCGCCGAGCGGCGCTTGCCGGCCTCTTCCTCGACCCCTCGCAGCACATGCAGCGCGGCGCTTTCGGTGCCGCGGACATGGCCGGTCCCGTTGCAATGCGGGCAGACGATGAGCGTGGTTTCCTCCAGCGACGGCCGCAGCCGCTGCCGGCTCATTTCCATCAGTCCGAAATGGCTGATGTGGCCAACCTGGATGCGGGCGCGATCATCCTTCAGCGCCTCCTTCAGGCGGCGTTCCACCATCGCGTTGTGCCGTTTCGACTCCATATCGATGAAGTCGATCACGATCAGGCCCGCGAGATCGCGCAACCGCAATTGCCGCGCCACTTCATCGGCGGCTTCGAGGTTGGTGCGCAGCGCGGTTTCCTCAACGTTACGCTCCCGCGTCGAGCGGCCGGAGTTGACGTCGATCGCGACCAGCGCCTCGGCCTGGTTGATCACCAGATAGCCGCCCGAGCGCAATTGCACCGTCGGCAGCAGCATGGCGTCGAGCTGCGCCTCCACCTGGAAGCGGGCGAACAGCGACTGGCCCTGGTCCGGCCAGAGGTGCACCTTGCGCGCGTGCGATGGCATCAGCATGCGCATGAACTCGTGCGCCGCCTTCCACGCCTCCTCGCCATCGACGGTGATGTCGTCGATGTCGCGCGAGTAGACGTCGCGGATCGCGCGCTTGATCAGACTGGCTTCCTCGTAGATCAGCGCCGGGGCGATGGATTTCAGCGTGTGCTCGCGAATGTCGTCCCATAGCCGCAACAAATACTCGCAGTCGCGGCGGATCTCCGGCTTCGGCCGCTGCGCGCCGGCGGTGCGCACGATCAGGCCCATCCCCTTGGGGATGTCGAGTTCGACCATGATCTCCTTCAACCGGCGGCGGTCGGTGGCGGAGGTGATCTTGCGGGATATCCCACCGCCACGCGGCGAATTCGGCATCAGCACGGAGAACCGGCCGGCGAGCGACAGGTACGTGGTCAGCGCCGCGCCTTTGGTGCCGCGCTCCTCCTTCACCACCTGGACCAGCAGGATCTGGCGGCGATGGATGACCTCCTGGATGTGATAGTTGCGCAGGAAACGCGGCGGGATCCGGCGCTCGGCCCGGTCGTCGCCGTTGTCAGCATCGCTGTCGCCGCCACCGATCGTTTCGGGAGGAGCCTCCTCGGGGATCGACCCGAACATGTCGAGGTCGTCGCCGGTATCCGGCTGTTCGTCGTCGGCGAACTCCGGCTCGTCAGCGGTCACCGACGGTTCCGGTGCGATCAGGGCGGGCAGCGTGGCGACGGCCCAGGGTTCCGCGAATGGTTCGGCGGCGGGCGGTTCGGGGGCCAGCGCTTCCGGGGTCCATGGTTCCGCGGCGTCCTCCGCGATGGGCGCCGACGTGGGTTCGGGTTCCGGTTCAGCGAGGGCGACCAACCTTGGCAGGTCGCTGTACGCCCATGGCTCGGCGTCCGGTTCGGCGTCGATCATCTGCGGCGCGTCCTGCCGCGCGGCCGCCTCGGAGACATTCTCCGCGGCGGCTCCGGTCTGGTTCAGCGCGAGTTCAAGATCGTCTTCCTCGTCTTCCAGACGGGCCTGCTCGGCTTGCAGGTCCAGCAGACGCTGCCGGTCGGCGACCGGGATCTGGTAATAATCCGGGTGGATTTCGCTGAAGGCGAGAAACCCGTGCCGGTTGCCGCCATACTCCACGAAAGCCGCCTGCAGACTGGGTTCCACCCGCACGACCTTGGCGAGGTAGATGTTGCCTTTGAGCTGGCGCTTCGTCGATGTCTCAATATCAAAATCTTCGAGGCGAGTCCCGTCCAGTACCACGACGCGGGTTTCTTCCGCGTGCGTGGCATCGATCAACATACGCTTGGGCATCAGGGATTGAACTCCGGTGCGCCACCGGTCGCCGCCGGAGCAGCCTGCTTCCGGGACCAGACGACGGGTCCCCGGACAATGGATCTCTTGGCGAAAGGTGGCTGACGAGGCTTGCGGAAAAGGCTGGGTCCGCGTGGTCAGGACAAAACGCGCGCATGACCGGCCGCGGCCGGCGTCCATCCGGTTGGATGGTCGCCGGTTCCGGTGCTGCAGATCGGGGCGCGCTGCTGGTCATCAGGTCCTGGTACACGGACGGCGCGCTCCTGGCTGGGGCGCGGCCCGGTGAAAAGTCGTCGTGCCTCCGTCCGAGGCGGACCGAACTGGCATTTCCCATGTGCCGAACCCGCTGGTTCAGACGAGTCATGGGCATGCCAAGGACGGACGAACGGCCGAGGTGGCGCGGACCCTCCCCCACCAGGTTGTCCTGGCATTAGGTCGGACAACCCAGGGGTCACGCATCCACCGCTTCAGGCCATGGCGCACCGGCGACCGGCGCGCCCGTTCGCATCAACGGGGCGACGCCAGGATGAAGCAAATCGTCCTGCATCGCAATAGTCCGTATCGCGTCAAGGTGATAAGATGGCGCATGCTGACCGCCATGCAAATCCGTCGCCGCCTGGTTCTGCGCCGCTTCGCGGGCGGTGGAACTTTTTTTTGCATGCTTCTCGGTAATATGGACCGCCATACCGCCCAAGGGGCCGTGGCCGGCGCCGTGGTGGATCGGCCACGGCCGCTGGTGATTCTCGATCCAGGCCATGGCGGCCACGACCCGGGAGCGACCGGAGTGTCCGGCACGCTGGAAAAGGACGTGACCCTGGCCAGCGCCTTCGCGCTGAAGGCGTCGCTGGAGGCGGAGGGTCGGTATCGCGTCGAACTGACCCGGACCCAGGACCATTATGTCGCCCCGGACGACCGGGTCGACATCGCGCACGACCTCGGCGCGAGCCTGTTCCTGTCGATGCATGCCGATCAGTTGGCGGACCCGGCGGTGCGCGGCGCCTCGGTCTATACCCTGGCGAGGCGGGCATCGGACGCGGAGACCGAAGCGCTGGCGGAGCGGGAGAATGGCCTCATCGCCGGCGGGGACGGAAGGCTGGCCCACGCCCCGCCGGAAGTATCCGGGATCCTGGCGAGCCTGGCGGCGCGCGAGACCCGGGCGGCGTCCACGCGCATCGCGCATCAGCTGGTCCGCGATCTGCGCCGCCGGCTGCCGGTGCTGCCGTCGCCGGAGCGGCGAGCGAATTTCACCGTTTTGCACGCGGCCGGGATACCAAGCGTGTTGATCGAAATGGGTTTCCTGTCGAACTCCGAGGATGAGGCCGCGCTGAACGATCCCGCGCATCGTGAGGTCATCGCCCGCGCGATGACGCGGGCGGTCAATGCCTGGTTCGCCGCGCCGCGGGACGACGGACTACTTTGATGCGGCCTGTCTTTCCGGCATTCTGTTCGGAACCAGCGGCAGACCGCGGCCGAGTGCGGCAGGGATCAGGCGGAGGACCTGGCGGTGGTGTTCATGGCCCAGGTGCCGGGGTTACAGCGGCGGCGATACCGGCCGCTGACCAATTCCCTGGTTTACCAGGCGTTGACGGAATAACGTGGGTCTGTGGTGGCCGCCAGAGGTTCGAAATCCCACGCCTGAGCACAGCCTGGCGCGAGCCACGGGACAATCGCCCGGGCTCGCGCCATATAAGGACGAAGTGCATGGACTGGACCGAATGCGCGCTGATCGAAACGGCGCCCGGCAAGATGTCGGGCCAGCCGGTGCCGCGCGGCACCCGCGTACGGCTGCGGGATCTGCTCATTAACCGAGAAGAAGGCGTCGACTGGCTCGCTCGGAATCACGGGATCGAGCCGGAGACAATCCAGAAGCTGTTCGCCTTCTACGATGCCCGTAAGCCGGCGCGTGTGCTTCATCCTGCCTGGTCAAAACCTCGCTGAGGCCCTGCGCGACCTGCTCCCTGGAAATGACGTCAGGCATGCTATCGAGATGGGGTGGGACAGCCTGGAAAACGGGGCTCTCCTGACCGCGGCTGAGGCAGCAGGTTTCGAGGTCATGATGACCGCGGACAAGCGGAGCCGGTACCAGCAAAACCTGGTTGGGCGGCGGATTTCCGTGGTCGTGCTGTCGAGCAATCACCGGCGGACCATACGAGCCAATGCGGAGCCCATCCTTCAGGCCCTCGGTCTGATAGCCGAAGGCAGCGATCAGGAGGTCACATTCGAACGCCGTCCGCTGCGTCGACGGCCCCCGCCGGAGCGGTCGCCCGGCGCTTAGGGGCGACAGCGATGCTTTTTCGCCGCCGGGAATACGGCAGCAACCGTCGCGTGATGGTCGCCGTGCCTGACGTGGTCGCCGCGGTGTGAGGCGGTGGAGGGTTTCCGAGCCCTCCACCATCGTCGCGACAGGCTATTCGGCGGCCATGTTCGGGGTGAACTCAAGCGGCAATCCCTTGTGACCGGTCAATCTCTCGCCTTCCTCGTACATCTCGAAGGCCCGTTTCTTCAACGCCGGAAGCACCGAGGCGATTTTGTCCAGGTCCAGGTCGGCGGCGATCCCCGGGTAACCGGCGCGCTCGATCATCGCGCCGAGCTTTCGGTTCTCGATCTGCTCAAGGGTCCACTCCAGCGGATCGTCGATGATTGTCATGTCCCAATTGGTCCGGTGGTTCTTGTTGCGCGGACCATAATGGTAATGCGCGCCGTTCCAGAAACAGTCGAACGCCAGAAGCTCCGTTTCTTCGACGTATGCCTTCCCTTTCGATCCGCCCACGTCGCCAAGGACGTGGAGCGCGAGGCCACCGTCACCGTTCCGCTGCCGCCGCATCTCAAGGCCGAACCGGATGTTGCCGGCTTCGAACATGTCCGTGCCGCGGTTGTGTTTGACCGTGTTCCGCCTGGTGACGAACGTTTCTCTGGCGCAGGCCTCCACGTCGGGCAGGACGCGCCGCACGGTGGCGAGGTCGGTTGCCTCCGCGACGTCTTTGTAGCCGGCCCGGTCGAGCATCTTCGGGAGTTTCGAGCCCAGAATGCGGATGGTCCAGCCGATGGGATTGCCGTCGACGATCGGATCCATGCGGCAATGCACGCCCATGCCGCCGCCGACGCGGCCTGGGGTCGTGAGCTCGGGATTTTCCGGGCCGTAGACGTAGCTTCTCTCGATGTCGAAGCAGTTGAAGCGCAGCAGCGCGGTCTCCCTGCCGCCAACATCGGCCGCCACGTCGATGGAGATACCCTGGTCCGAATGATCTTCGACGTTGCCGTCCCAAAGTTGGTGTCTGACGATTAAGGTCAGGGGATCGGCGGTAAATCTGGTTCCCTGCGATTGCGGCATGTTGCGGACTCCCTTTTGACGGATTTGCGCGATCCTAGGCAGGCGGCGCGGTGGTCGCAAGGGTGGCTGGTGCGGAGTGCGGGCGAATCGCCTGAGTTCACGGAATGGGCGCGCCCGAGGAGCACCCTTCGGCTGCCTCCGCGACGATGCGCTCGCGGAGGAGCAGCCATGGGCATCGCCAACGGTGCGGTCGCCATCGCACCAATGCGTCGAAAACGTCCAGGAACTGCCTGGCGATCCAAAGGAGAAGTCGGGGGCGTTGCTGGTTCGCCCGCGCCCCGGCCAGCGGTGGCGGATCGGGTTATTCGGCGGATGCTTACGTCAGACGCTTACGAACATCGATTGGAAGGGCGTCGAGAAATTCCGGGCATGATATTTGTGGGTGGATCTTTCGCGGCTGGCCTGTCGCTTCCAGGTTCTTTAATCGTGGGCCCATTGGCGAGGAGGGGGTCGATGAACGGCCGGTTGGTTGCTGGTCAGCAATGGGTGGGGAGCGGACGTCGAGAACCTGTTGCATCGAGGTCTGCTCCGCGCCCATGTCGGTCGCTCAGGCGAAGCGGTTCATCTCTCGAAAGCGAACATAAACATCAGCGGGCGCCCCGGCGGTCATAGGTGGGAAGTGGACCTTCATCATCGGGTGACATTTCAACCTTGCGTCGGCTAACTTGGCGCGACATCAGAACTTAACGCAGCCCTCGCCGATCGCGTCAATTAAAATAGAAACTAAACACCGCGAATAGTGAGGTGCTTCAGATCAGAAAGCGGTTTGACGTCTCTGACCCGGGTGCCTTTGAGATCGAGGGATTGGAGGTTGGTCAGTTTGGCCAACGGCGTGACGTTTTCAACCGGTGTTCCCCTGAGATCGAGTGATCGCAAGCTGGTCAGCCCGGCGAGCGGTGCAATGTCAGTTACTCGGGTGTTCACAAGATCAACGGATTCTAGACTGGTCAAGCCTGAGAGCGGTGCGACGTCGCTTACCCGAGTGCCACGGAGATTGAGGATTTGCAGATTAGTCAAGCCGGTAATGAGGGTAGTTGCTTCGAAGTTTTTCCGCCCTGATAAGTTTAGCTGCCGGATGAACGGTCGCCACGTAACCGGAGGCGACTCGCCACTGAGAATGAAGCGTGCGGCTTCCGCGTCAACATCTATATCACGTGAATCGCGTGATTTTCGACTCTCGACGGGAATCGCCGAATCAGGCTCGTCAAGCAGAACATGTGGGCCGCTTCCGCCTGGAGGATTGATCTTAAGTTGCTCGATTAAAGTTGCGAATGCAAATCTGATATCACTTGGCAGATCAATTATCAGTTTTTCTATTGGATTGGTTGTTTCTGATATAAATCCACTAACACGCTTTACAAGATCAGATCTAGTCGAAAAATCAGATGCGGTGGCGCTTACGAGAAATGCCGCCACAATTCTTACACCTGCCATCAAAAGATTCGTAATTGCTCACCTACCCCGTCCCGGAGTCAGGCCCGAGGGTGATTTCGCCGCTGGAATTTGGATTTCCCCGTATCCGCGGCAGGTCACCCCGTACGGGGCACCGGATCGAGCGGTGATTTTCCCGACAGCACGAACTGCACAACCTGAAGCACCGAAGCGC
>CALFNB010000275.1 GCA_937902425.1 uncultured Acetobacteraceae bacterium
GCGGATCGGGCGGCATCACGTTTCCCGGTAACCGGCGACGAAGGCTTCCAACCGGTCCATCGCCAGGGTCAGTTGTTCGTCACTCCTGGCGTAGCACAGCCGCACGAAGCGCTCCGAGCCGCGGCCGAAGGCGATGCCGGGTGCCATGCCGATCTTCGCCTCCAGCACCGCGCGCTTGCAGAACGTGAGCGTATCGTTCACGGCCGCCACCTCGAACATGGCGTAGAAGCCGCCGGTGTTGGGAATGTTACGCACCCGCTGCATGCGGGCCAGCCTGGCGTTCACCAGATCGCGGCCGCCGCGGCAACGATCGGCGAAGAATTTCACGAACTCCTCGCCGTGGTGGAGGGCGGCGATCGCACCGTACTGCAGGAACTCCGCGACGCCGGAGGAATTGAACTGGATCAGTTTCTCGAACGATGTTTTGTTTCCCTCGGGATAGACGATCCAGCCGAGCCGCCAGCCGGTCATGGCCCAGGCCTTGGAGAAACTGTTGACGACGAAGACCGGGTCCGCGGGACGGGCGATGTCGAGGAAACTGAAGGCCACGCCTCGGTCGGAGCCGGGTCCTTCATAAACCAGGCGATGGTAGACTTCGTCGGAAAGAATGGCGATGCCGCGGGCTCGGGCGAAATCCAACAGTTGTTCAGCCTGCTCACGGCGGATCATCCAGCCGGTCGGATTGCCCGGAGAGGCCAGGTAGATCACTTTGGTCCGCGCATCGCAGGCCGCGAACAGAGCGTCCATGTCCAAAGCCCAGCCGTTGTTGCCGGGGGTCATCGCGACCTCCCGCGGTTCGGCGCCACAGATCTGCATGGCACGCAGAATGTTCGGCCACGACGGCGTCACCGCGACCGCGTTGTCGCCCTTCCCCACCATCGACTGGGCCACCAGCATCACCGCGGTCATGCCCGACGGAGTAAGCGTGATCCGATCGTCCGGCAGGTCGATGCCGTAGAGCCGCTTGTTGTAGGCGATCAGCGCCTCCCGCATCGGCTGGATGCCGCGGTTGGGGGTGTAGAACGTTCGCCCGTCGGCGAGCGCCCTGGCGGTGGCGTCGCAAATGAAAGCGGGCGTCGGGACGTCGGACTCGCCGGCGAACATGCCGATGACGTCGGGGTTGCCGTAGCCCATGCGCCAGACATCGACGATCGGGCTGTCCTCGAGGGCTTCAATGTCGGGACGAATGAGACCCATGCTGGCATCCTGTCGTGGCGCGGTTTTATGCATCGCGGACGGACCGCCCGACAAGACGCGTCCGCGTTAAATTCCGATCATTTCCTTGAACCGAACGGCGAGCGTGTCCAGCGCGAATGGTTTGGTCAGCAAGTTCATGTCCGGTCGCGGAAACCCATTGGTGGCGGCGGCGTTGTCGGGCCGTTGACCATCTCGATCAATCCCGCGGGGCCGATCATCGCGATGGCGCCTGGGGCGGATACCTCGACGCCAGGCAGGTCCGGCGGTTGTTGGCCGTGGCGCTGATCCTGGAAGGGCAATCCCGGCACGAGGCCGCTGAGCGAGCCGGGATGGACCGGCAAACCTCGCGGCCCTGGGTCCATCGCTACAATGCCGAAGGTGTGGCGGGGCCGAAGGTGTGGCGGGGCCGAAGGTGTGGCGGGCCTACGATCCGTTCGGATCGGCGGACATCCGGCCTCGCTTACTGAGGCTCAAATGGTGGAGTTGAGGGCGCTGGCGATTAACGGCCCTGATGCCGAGAATGACAAAGTGGTCCGTTGGCGCTGTATCGATTTGCGTGACGAGGTCGCTCGGCGATTCACGGTCACTGTCACCGAACGAGCGATCGGCAATTGGTTGCGCACGCTGAAACTGACGCGATCGCAGCCCCGTCCCTTGCATCCGAAAAAGGATGCGGCTGCGCGGGAGGCTTTTAAAGAAAGCGCTCCTATCACGAACTTTGTTGGTGGGAAACCAGGCAGAAGAATGATTCAAACGCAGATGCACGCGGATGGACCGAGCTATCTGTGTGTATCTGTGGTTGAAATTCTTACTGGCGCTCACTCCGCCGTCTACATATCGCAATTCGCGGTCCGCACGAGATAAATAAAGTTATTGAAACCACAGATACACACAGATAGATATGCTCTGTCCAACTGCGCGCTTGTGTGCATCTGTGGTTTAAATTTTCTGATTCCTTGGTCCGGTACGGGGTTCGAGGCGCCAAATTTGGCAGTCCGCCGTCCAACCCAATGGCGTCAGTATGCAACAGACTTCGCGATAAGAGCGAGAAAAATTCCTCGGCCTGATCAAGGACACATTTCCGGCGCACTCAAAGTTTAATATCTTGGCAAAGTGCCCGCCCAGTCGGGCTGGTACTTTCTCATTTCAGCGACATCGTCCCTGTCCTCTCGGATGAAGTTCTTATGGTTTTCATGGAGTTCTTTCAGTTTGGCCTGGTCCAGGCGGACACCCAGGCCCGGTTCCGAGGGGACCCGGATGCAGCCGTTCTCGAACCGGAGCCTGCCGCCTTCAATCACGTCGTCAACCTGCCACGGGTAATGCGTGTCGCAGTCGTAGGTCAGGTTCGGGATGCTGGCCGCGACATGGGTCATCGCCATCAAACTGATCCCAAGATGGGAATTGGAATGCATCGAGAGGCCGAGGCCCCAAACATCGCAAATCCGGCCCAACTCCCGGGTGGCCCGGAGGCCGCCCCAGTAGTGGTGATCGGACAGGATGATGCGGATGGCGTTGGCCGTCACGACCTCCGGCAAATCCTCGAACGAGGTGACGGCCATATTCGACGCGATCGGGATATTGATGGCCGCGGCGATCCGCCGCGATGAGGTCAACCCCTTCGCCGGATCTTCCAGGTATTCCAGAATACCCTCAAGCGCATGGGCGACCTTCACGGTCGTCTCAACTGTCCAGCCGTAATTGGGATCCATGCGCAGGGGATGATCGGGGAATTCCTGGTGCAGCATGCGCAGCGCCGCGACCTCTGCCTCGGGGCTCAGCACGCCGGCTTTCAGCTTCAACGACCGAAATCCGTGTCGCGCCACCATCGTCCTCGCTTCCCACAGCAAGGCCTCTGGCGTCAGCACCTCGCCCCATTCGTCGTCGACCGTGTTCGGCTGATCGCGATGACCGCCGAACTTGAAAAACAGGTAGGCCGAATATGGAACGGCATCGCGATACTTCCCGCCCAGAAGGTCACAGATGGGCCGCCCGCACAACTGGCCTTGCAGGTCCAGGCAGGCCACCTCGAACGCGGCGAAGCATCGCGCGAAGGCGGTCTTCGAAAGCGTGCCTGGAGCCATCTCGTACTCGGATCGCGCGGCCCCACCGATACTGTTTCGCACGGCCGCCGCGAGCCCCGCCATATCGTAGATGTTCAGACCGACCAACGCGGGCGCGATCGTGGCCAGGTCCACGTAGGTGGACTTGTCGCCATAGGTCTCGTTGATCCCGACCCGACCCGTCGCCGTCTCGATCTCGACGATGCACCTGGTCGCATAGGGCTCGTGCACACCCGTGACGTTCAGCAGAGGCGGATCGCGAAAGGCGATCGGCGTCAGTCTCACATCGCGGATGATCATGGTGGCTCCGTTTCCGACATTGGCTGCTGACCCGGCCGTCTCGATGAGGGTCTTGTGCGATCCTCGCGCGATGAAAAAAGGATGCGAGGCCTGGTGACGCTGGCGTATGCAACGGCCTGGCCGGCTGGTATCGCCCATCAATGAGTGGCGATACCGTCGCTTCTGGTGGGAGTACCCGACAGACGCGGCGAGGCGTGACCGTTTGGCGACTCAGAGCATGATTGCTTCAAGTTGAAGCGATCATGCTCTGGCGCACTTATGTCTGAGAGCGTGATTCACGCTTTCCGGCCAATCAGCCTCAAGCGATCACGCT
>CALFNB010000276.1 GCA_937902425.1 uncultured Acetobacteraceae bacterium
GACGTTCATTTCTGGCGTTGAACATCGCCAACCCGGTGATCGAGGCCCGTAATGGTATTGAAGCATTTCGAAGCCGATGAGGGGCGGACCTGGGTGGGAAGCACGCCGCCAGCGCGTCGCACCACCATCATATTTACCTGAAAGGAGCCAGGGGCGTGAAGGATACCACCGTGACTGTTCTGTTGGTGGACGACGACAAAGTCGACACAATGGCCGTCAGACGTTCATTTCTGGCGTTGAACATCGCCAACCCGGTGATCGAGGCCCGTAATGGCATTGAAGCATTGGACCGGCTGCGCGGCGTCAACGGCCATGAAAAGGTGCCGCGACCGTGCCTGGTCATGCTCGATCTGAACATGCCGCGCATGGGCGGGATCGAGTTCCTTGAGGAGATGCGCGGCGACCCCGCGCTGCGCCGCATCCTGGTGTTCGTGATGACAACATCAGCGGCGGCCGAGGACCGGATGAAGGCCTATAATCTGAATGTCGCCGGCTATATGCTGAAGCACCGGCCGGGACAGAGCTTTCTTAAGGCGATCGGCATGCTGCAGCACTTCTGGCGGGTGATCGAGTTCCCGGAGTAAACTTTCGCCTCTTTTCCGTCATTTCCCGGCTCCGTCCGAGCCATGACGGAGCAGAAGCAACGCCTCGCGTCAACGACGCACGTGGGAATGGTTAACCGCTTTTTCATGGCCCGCATGGCAGCATCCGGCCCGCCATGCTGTTTCATTCGCGCGTCTTCATTTTCGCGTTTTTGCCGGTTTGTCTCGGCGGCTTCTTTTTGCTCGGGCGACTGGCGGGGCCCGTCTGGGCTTTACGCTGGCTCGTGGCCGCGAGCCTGGTCTTCTATGGTTGGTGGGATCCGCGCTTTGTCCCCTTATTGGTTGGGTCGGTCCTCATCAATCACTTCATCGCGCGAGACATCCGCGTGCTGTGCCGCGCGGGCCTGAAACGTTCCGCCAGGCGATCGTTGATCGGCGGGATCGTGCTCGATCTCGGCGTATTGGGATGGTTCAAATACGCCGATTTCGTGCTGCATGCCGTCGCGCCGCACCACCAGAGTCTGGGCCTGCCGCTGCCGCTCGCGATCAGCTTCTTCACTTTTCAACAGATCATGTATCTGGTGGAGTCGTATCGAAATCCCGACAGGGACACTGATCTGCTGCATTGCGCGGCGTTCATCACGTTCTTCCCGCATCTGATCGCCGGCCCAATCGTGCGACCGCACGATATCATCCCGCAATTGCAATACACCGCTCTCGCCCGACCCCAGGCCGCCAATCTCAGCGCCGGCCTGCTGATTTTCCTGCTCGGACTGGGCAAAAAACTGGTGCTGGCGGACATGTTCGGCGGCTTCGCGGATACCGGATTCGACGCGGCCGCCGCGGGAGCGCACCTGACTTTCTTCGAGGCCTGGTACGCCACCATCGCCTACGCGCTGCAAATCTATTTCGATTTTTCCGGCTATTCCGACATGGCGATCGGGCTGGCGCGGATGATGAACATCCGGTTTCCGTTGAACTTCGACAGTCCGTATCAGGCGCGCGACATCAGCGCGTTCTGGCGGCGCTGGCACATCACGCTTGGCGTGTTCCTGCGAGATTATGTCTACATCCCCTTGGGCGGCAGCCGGCAAGGTGAATGGCGGCGGATCGGCAACCTGTTGCTGACCATGTTGCTGTGCGGCCTGTGGCACGGCGCCGCGTGGCGCTTCATACTGTGGGGCGGATTGCACGGGATCTATCTTGCCATCCACACCTGGTTCCGACGCGGCGGGCGGCCGCTGCCGGGACCGTTGGCGCATGGGCTGACCTTGTTCGTCGTCATCGTCGCCTGGGTGCCGTTTCGTTCTGACAACATGGCGACCGCGTGGTCCATGTCGCTGTCAATGATCGGAGTGAACGGCATCGCCCTGCCGTCCATGATCGTCGGGCTCTGGCCGCCGCTGGCCTGGATCGCGACGCCGGTGCCGATATTGCCCTGGCTCGGCGATGCGAGGACATTGAGCTTTCCCGAGGTTTCGGCCTGTCTCCTGTTCGGCTGGTTCATCGTCCTCGCGATGCCCAACGTGCATGCCATGTCGGAGCGCGGCCGGAGCTGGGCTTTGACGGCGGCGTTCGCCTTTACCGTGCAGGCGTTGTTTTTCGCACCCAGAGTGGCGCCGTTTCTGTATTTCCAGTTCTGACGCCGATGCGCGCCCGTTTGGTGACGACAACGCGGGTCGCGTGCAATTTGCTTGACCAGCCGGGCTCGGCCGAGGCCCTTTGTCATAATGGAAACGTTTCTTCTCCTCGGCCTGTTCGTGGCCGGTGGGTATGTGCTCGGCGTCATCGGCTTCTTCCGCGCCCAATCCGCCCACACCGAGTTGCGGATCCTACGCCGGACGCTGGCGGAACTCGCCGCCCGAACCGCGCCGGCCGAGACCCCCGAAGCCGCACCGGCGGAGACCCCCGAAGCCGCTCCGGTTCCGCCCCGGTGGCCGAGCACGGCTGAACCGCTTGAACCGATAGCCGAAGCGGTCGCACCGCCTCAGGCGCCGGAACCGAAGCCGGCGCGTGACCTCGAAACCCTGCTCACCGCGCGTTGGGGAGTCTGGCTTGGTTCGGCCGCGTTGCTGCTGGCCGGCGTATTCCTGATCCGCTACGCCGTCGAGCAGGAGTTGCTCGGGCCCGCCGCGCGCTGCGTGCTGGCGGCCTTGCTCGGCGCCGCGCTGCTGGCCGCCGCCGAATGGCTGACGCGCCATGAAGCACCAGCGATTCCGGGCCCGTTCCGGATCGATCAGACGCCCCCGGCCCTCGCCGCGGGAGGCACCGCCGTGCTGTTCGGCGCCGCCTATGGCGCGGGCCCGTTCTTTGACCTGCTGCCGCCGTGGCTCGCCTTTCTGGCCATGGCCGCGGCGTCGTTCATCGGGTTGATCGCCGCGTTGCGTTATGGACAGTTGACGGCGGCCACCGGGATCGTCGGCGCCTTTGTCACACCGGCGCTGGTCAGCACCGACGATCCATCCAACCCAGGTCTGTTCGCGTATCTGACCATTGTTTCCGCCGCCGCCCTGTGCGTTGTCCGTTACACCGCGTGGACCTGGCTCGGTTGGGCGACGACGATCGCCGGCGGCATCTGGGTCTGTCTGGCCGCGTTTGGTGGCGGACCGGATTTGTGGGCCGCCGCCGCCTTCGTGCCTGTCGCCGCCGCTCTGAACCTCGTGCTGCTGCCGCCCGCCGCGCTGGATCATCCGATCGGCCGCCGTCTGGCCTGGGTGCCGTTCGCGGCGATCGGCGCCGCCGGCCTGGTGCTGGAGCTCCAGGTGCCCGGCACCGCGCCTCGGCTGGGGCTGTTCCTGCTGTCGCCGGTCGCCGTCTGGCGCGGCTACACGGAATCGCGGCTCGACCGGCTGCCCTGGATCGCCGCCCTGTTCGGCCTGCTGACCCTGCTGCTGTGGGCGTTGCCGGAATGGAACCCCACCGGCGAAACCATCACCGTCGAGGGCATCGTCGAAGCGTTCCTCCCCGGAGCCTGGGCGCCCGGCGTCATTCGCCCGCTGATCACCGCCGCCGCGCTGTTCGCCGCCTTCCACGCCGCCGCCGGACTGTGGATGGAGCAGCGCGCGCGGCACCCGCTCCATTGGGCGGCTTTGACCGCCGCGGTTCCGGTGCTGACGTTGCTGGTCGCCTACGCGCAGATCGCCCGCTTCCAGGCCGATTTCCGTTGGGCCCTCGTCGCCCTGCTGTTGGCCGGCGCGCTGACCGGCACCGCTGCCCGCGCCGCCGCCGAGACCGCCCGTCAGCGAGCCGGCGTGCATGCCGCGGGGGCCGCCGCGGCGCTCGCTCTGGGCTGTGCCATGATGCTGCACGACCAGTGGCTGACGCTCGCCGTCGCGCTGTTCCTGCCGGCGCTGGCGTGGATCGAGGCGCGCGCCGATCTGCCGCCGCTGCGTCATGTCGCGCTGGCGGTGGCCGCGGTGATCCTGGTCCGGCTGGTGCTGAACTGGTACGTGCTGGACTACGCTTTTGGCACCACGCCGATCGCCAACGGGTTGATCGCCGCCTACGCCGCGCCCGCCGCCGCCTTCGGGTTCGCCGCGTGGCTGTTCCGTCAGCGAGCCGACGATCTGCTGGTCGCCACGCTGGAGGCCGGCGCGGTCACTTTCGCCGCGTTCTTCGTCGCGCTGGAAATCCGCCACGGGTTCAATAACGGCGATTTCGTCGACGCGTTCGACTTCAACGAGATCGCCCTGCACCTGCTGACATTGTCCGTGCAGGCCGCGATGTATCTGTATCTGGCCCAGAGAACCGGCCGGCCGATCCTCGCCTGGGCGTGGCGCATCCTAGGCGTCATCGCGTTGGCGGTCGGGGCCGTGCTTGTGGTGGTCAACCCGGCGCTGACCGGAGCCGATGCCGGTGTTCCTGGTTTGCTGGCCGCTTACCTCATTCCGGCGGCCCTCGCGGTGTTCATTCGGCGATCGCTGACCAGCCGTCCCATGCGCACCGTTCTGGGCGTCTATGCCCTGGTGGGCGGCTTCGCCTGGATCACCCTGCAGATCCGCCAGTTGTTTCACCCGGGCCACATCAGCGTCATCTCCGGCTCGATCGACGACGCCGAACTCTGGGCGTGGTCCGGTGCCTGGCTGGCCTATGGGATCGCGTTGATGGTCCTCGGCATTCGGATGAACGAGCGTATGTTGCGCCTCGCCGCTCTGGGTGTTGTCGGCCTGGTGTGCCTCAAGGTGTTTCTGATCGATATGTCGGACCTGACCGGGCTCTGGCGAGTGCTGTCGTTCCTCGGGCTTGGGCTGGCGTTGATCGGGCTTGGGGTTGTGCATCGCCGGTTCGTGCTGCCGGCGAAGCAAGCCTGACGCCAACGCGGTGCTGAGTCAGGTTGAGTGTTTGCAATGGGTGGAAAGCGGACTTGCAAGGCTCAGGCCGCCTACGACTTACTCGCGCCCACGGTGGTCGTTCAGGCAATCCGGTTCATTTCTCGAAAGCGGACGAAACTATCAGCCCCCCTCCGGCGGTCCCTGCCTTGACCGACGTGGGTCCGCCAGGAGGCATCAATGGGCGACAGGTCGCTGGGTTTCGCGCTCGCGTGTGGTCATTGCACGGTGGCGATGGCACCATGGCCACGACATCGAACGAGGGAGAGACCGTCATGGCGCTGCGCATTCTCTGGCCGAACCTACCGGCTCCGCTTGTACCGGTCGCGACTGAAGCGGTCGGCCCAGGGTTCGAGACGGAATTCCGTGAGAAATTCGAGGACGTCACCGACGAGCAATGGGCGAACGCGGACGCGGTCGTCGGCGGTTGCCCCCCGCGATACATCGATAAGCTGCGGAGTTGCCGCATCTTCGTGAAATACGGCGTCGGGTACGACGACGTCGACATCGAGCGCTTCGGCAAACTGGGCATTCCGGTCTGTAACGTGCCGGATTACGGCACGCGAGAGGTCGCCGACCACGCGATCGCCCTGATGATGACCCTCGCGAAGAGCATCGCCTATCACGATTCGGAATTACGCGCCGACCTGAAGGGCAACTGGCGGCCCGCGCATAACCCGTTCGGACGCCGCCTGTCGGTGTGCACATACGGCGTCGTCGGCATGGGCCGGATCGGCACCGCGGCGGCCCGGCGCGCCAAGGCCTTCGACATGGACGTGGTGTTCTACGACCCGTACCAGCCGAACGGCTATCAGTTCGCGATCGGCGTGCGCCGCGCCGACACTCTCGCCGAGCTGATGGGGCAGTGCGACTTCGTCAGCGTCCACACGCCGCTGACAGCCGAGACGCGCGGCCTGATCGGCGCCGAGGCGTTCGCCGCCGCCAAACGGGGCATGATCCTGATCAACACCGCGCGCGGCCCGGT
>CALFNB010000277.1 GCA_937902425.1 uncultured Acetobacteraceae bacterium
CGTGATGCCCATCCGCGGTCAACGCAGCGACGACCTCGGCGCCAAACGTCGCGATGGCGGAGCGGGCATTCCACGGCCCGGCCCAGGCGATTTTGAGGGTCAAGCGAGCAACCGCTCGATCGTGGCGGACCAGGTCAGATCGAGGCGGTGCCAGGCCTCAAATCCAGCCACGCCGCGTGCAAGGCTGGCGCGGGTGTCGTTGGCGGCCTCCGCGAGCGCCGCCGCCAGCGCCTCTGGAGTCGGCACGCTTACCCACCCGGTGACACCATCGACGACGAGATCCAGCACGCCGCCCGAATCTAGCGCGGTCACCATGGGTTTGCGGGCCTGGCATGCCTCCATCGTGACATAGCCGGGCGAGTCCTCGTCGAACGGAAGATAAGCCACGGCTTGCGCGCCCGTGACCAGACGCGCGAGGTCCGCCCGCGGCAAAAAACGCAGATCCAGGCGTACCCGGTCCTCGAGGCCATGTCGGCTCACCAGAGACCGTAACCGCTCGGCGTCTTCCGGCGTGTCCGGTGGACCGGCAACGACCAGGCGCACTCCGGGCGCCAACGCCAATGCCTCCAGCAGCAAATGCTGCCGTTTGCCCGCGTTCACGCGCCCGCTCGCGAGGATGTAGCCTTGCGACGGCCCTGCTTCGAACAACTCGGGATCGTTGAGCGGCGGCGGCAACACCGTCCCAACGAGACCGTTATAGCGCCATAGTCGATCGGCGGTAATGCGTGAATTGGTATAGAGATGTCGGGCCTCGGAAAGTCCGGCTGCATCGGCGGAGTGGATCGCACGCAGAATTTCCGTGCCGCGCCGGGTCGGGGGGATGTTCGACTGGTTGGCGTCGAGCAGATCGTAGGCCTGACGATACTGATGCAGCAGCCACACCGTCTTGACCGGATGCTCCACGAGATACGCCGGGAACTTCAGCGCGATCACGCGGTCGGCATTGACGATGCGCAGGCTGCGCGCGATCAGTATTTCCTCGATCAATCGCTCGGCGGGGTCCCAGGTGAATGGCAGCGCCATCGCCTCGGCCTCCGCGCCGTGCGCGCGCAACTGGCTCACCAGGTTCACGCACAGCTCCTCCGCTCCACCGTGCACGAACGGAACCATGGTGGTGAGAACAAGGACTTTCACGACAAAAGCCGCGCGATGACGGTATCCCAGGAAATGCCGAGAGCGCTGACTCGCTCGTGCGCTGCTTTTCCCATTCTCCGGGCCGCCTGGCGATCGACATACAATGCGTCGAACGCCTCGGCGATGGCGCGAGGCTCGGGCGGCACGACGCGGCCGTTAATCCCATCCTGGATGAACTCCAGTGTGCCGCCGGAATCGGTCAACGTCACGGTGCAGCGCATCGCGTGCGCGGCCTCGATCGTTGGATAACCATAAGAGTCCTCGTCAAGTGGCACGTAGGCGACGGCGAGCGCGCGCGCCAGCCGATCGGCCTTTTCCGTTTCCGAAATCCACCTGTGATCCAGCGTCACACGTTCATCCAGGCCACCCTCTGACAGCAATCGGGTCAACTCGACCAGATAGAGGGGGCTAAGGCTCAGTCCGCATAACCGCAATCGCACCGCGCTACGGACATGCCGCATGGCCTCGATCAACAGATGCTGACGCTTGTGAGACTCGATTCGAGAGACGCAAACGATCTCATCTCCGAATTCTCCGGAGCGAAACAAGTCCGGGTTCAGGATTGGCGGATAAAGGACCTCGCTCGCCACATCGTTGAAGTGACGCAACCGTTCTCCAACGATCCGGGAATTGGTGAAGACGCGCCGCGCCTCGCGCAACGCCGTGGTATCCGCCCGCATGATCGTCGCGCGCAGGGCGCGCCAGGACGCCAGATCCGGGACTGGCCGATAGGGGCTATCCCAAAGATCGTAGAAGACGCGGATGTGATGGATGAACCAGATCACCTTGTTGGGGTGAATGACCATATGGGCGGGCGGGCGGAACGTCACGACGGTATCGAAATAATCGTCGAGTTTGAACATCCGGAACGCCGCCATTTGTTGCAATATCCGGTCTGGCTCCTCGGTGCTGGGGACGTAGACAACAGCGACCGAATGGCCGCGCTCCTCCAACTTCTCCCGCAGCCAATCGACGATGAAGCGCCCACCTCCCTGGATCAGGGGAACAGCGGATGACACCAGCCCAATCCTCATGTGGCCAATTCCGTGAATGCTGTACCGCGAGCACGCGGACGCGCCGGACACCCCATGACCTCGGAGCCGGTCGGCACGTCGGAGACCACGACGGATCCCGCGCCGACGATAACGTCCGATCCGATCACGATCTCTGGCCGAACGACGCTTCCGATACCGACCAGCGTTCTGGCGCCGACACGAACATTGCCGCCGAGCACGCATCCCGGAGCGATATGCGCGGCCTCTCCTATGTCGCTGTCATGCTCGACGATCGCCCCCGAATTGATGAGAGCAGCCCGCCCGTACTTTGTATCGGCGCTCAGCGCGGCCTTCTGCAACACGACCACGCCCTCACCCAGCACGCTCGAAGGCGAAATCCACGCGGCCGAATGCAGGACGCAAGGCAGATTGAAACCAAAAGCAAGCAACCGCCCGGCCAATAAGCCGCGCAACCGATTATCGCCCACGCCGAGTGCCGCGTCCGCGATACCCTCGGCACGCAGTCGCGGCAACACGTCGTCATTTCCAAGCAAAGGCACGTCGAGCAGCCAGGTTCCTTCCCGCTCCGGCGCGACAAGACCGCTGACGATGTGTCCCATCGTAAGCAGCGCCTCGACCACGACCTTGGCGTGGCCGCCGGCGCCAAGCACGATGATCGGTCCCGATGATGTTGTTCCCCTCTGCCTCCGCCCCTGGAGCCCATGCCGTGTCCCACGGGTTGCCAACGTCACAAGACCCGCAACCCAGGCCAGGCCGACGGTGGTCCGCGCAACAGCAGCAAGTTTATCGAGAAAATCGCCGGGCGGTCGGCTTCGGGCCGCATTCCGCGAATTGTGTTCGATGCTTCATCGATTTCCCACGGCGTGAAGCCGGGCATTTGGAGAGCTTCGAACCACTCGGTCATGGAAACGCCTGCGCGCGTCAGGTGAGAGGGGCCGAATTCAACGATGACGGCAAGCTCCGGATTGTCCGAGATGATCCGCCGCATACCTTTCCACACCTCCGGTTCGTAGCCCTCGGCATCGATCTTCACGATCCGCACCGGGCCGGGCGGTACGAGATCGTCCAGCGGACGAACCGCCACGCGCACCGATGCGCTATTGCTGGTGTCATCGGGACCCGAAGCGGTGGCGGGAGGCACAAGCGAGTTCTCTCCAATCACGGGGGCCAGGTGAAGCCGTGCTTCTCCGTTCACCGCGCCCCCCGCGCACTCGTGCAACGTGACGCGGTCCGCTAGGCTGTTGATGTGCAGGCTCCGCCGCAACAGGTCCGCCGCGCGCGCGCCCGGTTCGATCGCGATGACCTGGCCCCCTGGCCCGACAGCGCGCGCGCCCGGGATTGTTATCGTCCCGATATGCGCGCCGACGTCGACCATTGTGTCCCCTGGCCGCAAGAGTGCCGTAAGGACCGCCGTCGTCCCAGGCTCGAGCACGCCACCGGTTTCGATCATGGCCATGAGCAGCCGCTCGTCCTCGCCCGGCACCACCAACCACGCCCACGGTGTGCGTACGAGATAATCACGGTCCGTCAGCCTCACCACCGGGGCTCGTCGCGACAGCCCGATCAGATCGTTCAGACGCGACGTTGCCTCCTGCTGCGATGCCGCGAAGCATAGATTCTGCTCGGTCAGCGTAGCGCGCAGTTCCGCCAGGCTGCGATTGGTGTCGAAGGTCCCACGCGCGAACAAGGTGGCCAGCGCCGAGCCGCGCTCCTCGAGCCTTCCCGCGCATTCCTCCAATCCGCGGAGCCGGTCAACGGCCGTCGTCGCGCATTCCTCCAATCCGCGGAGCCGGTCAACGGCCGTCGTCGCGCATTCCTCCAAACTACGGAGCCGGTCAACGGCCGTCGTCGCGCATTCCTCCAAACCACGGAGTCGATCAACGGCCGTCGTCGCGAAATCAGACTTGTCGACGGCGGTGCGGACTCGCCATTCAAACCGGTGAAGTAATGGCGCGGCAAGTGGACGAAACAGCCGCAACCCTCGTCGGCCAAGGGTGCGAATCCAATGCCTGGCTGGCGGGACATCCTCCCCCGGCGGCGGGACATCCTTCCCCGGCGGCGGGACATCCTTCCCCGGCGGCGGGACATCCTTCCCCGGCGTGTTGGTGACCGCCGATTCCGGTGGCGACGCGGGCGCGAGCAACGCCGTCTGGAGTTGTTGTAACTGAATGCCCGCCCGCACGGCTCGCGCGAGATCCAGTCTGGCGGCATCGTCTCGCGGCACCGCGTCCTGCCGCGGCCTGGGAAGTTGTTCGGGCGAAGTCGAGGGTGAAGATGTCATCACGCGTCAGATCTCGCTGGTGGGCTGTGACACCAGACCCTCCGTCAGAAATGGACGCCGCCCCAGGTGGCGAAGCCGCATCAACGAGCGCCCGGCCGTGACGCACGGCCGTTCGACGAAGCGCTCGCTTAGGAACGCCGCGGGGAGCGTCAGCAGAACCGACGTGATGGCGGAAACAAGTCCCCAGAAGACGGGGTGATGGGAGGGGCGGGGAACCCCGACTTCAATCACCGCCCAGACAGTATACAGAGCGACGACATTGAGAAGATAGAAACTATAGCTGATGCGGCCAAGAAACAAAGACACGGGCCGCCTCAGAAAAGCCGCCAGCATATCATCGCGGTAAGCGACGCAAGCGATCAGCACCCCCCCCGCGAACCTCTGGGCGATCAGGCCGTAGATCGCGGCGCGCGCGGTGATGTGCCGTCCCGCCAGGAACAACAGCAAGGCAACAACCCACGTCGCCGGATGCAGTCTTCCGGTTACCTCCGCGACAGAACGCTGCGCCACCAACATACCGATGAAGAACATGAACAAATACGGCCAGAGCGCTGGCAGATTACCGACGAGCACCGGGTATTCGATGGCGACAAGCCCGTAAAACAGCGCCACCAGAAGCCCGAGTATTCCCCACAGACGGCGCAGACCCTCGGCGGCCAGCAGGAACGGGACGGCGCAGATTTCCACCTGCACGCTCCATGAGGGGCCGTGCATGACCGGCGCGTACAGCGTCGCGTTCTGTAGCAACTGAATCGGGGCGAATTGCGGGAACGTCGTGATGCCGGCCTTGGCTGAAGCCCACGACATGAGAAAGAACAGCATCATGCAGGTAATGACGGCTGGGTAGATGCGTACGATGCGCCGCCAGGAAAACGCGAGCGCAGCCTTGTGGAAAGGCTGCGCCGCCATGCGATCCAGGGCACCGCGCAAGACGAAGCCGCTCAAAATGAAGAAGGCGATGACCGCGGACTCGCCGTTGAAGGGTATGAGAAGGATTTTGGCGTGCAGACCAGCCCGATCAACCAGAACAATGGGCCGGTACAGAACACGCTCGATCAGCGACGTGTCAAAATGCAGGATGTCATGGCAAAATGCGACCGCGAGGGCCGCGTAGCCGCGCAGGCCATCCAGGGCTTCGCGCCGCACATTCGGTATCCGCGCCGCCTCTACACCTACGTGTTGATCCGGATGAAACGAATTGCCGATCTGGATCGTTCCTTTCATCAGGAAACGCGCTCTCCACCGGCGACGCGCGATTTCGGACCGAGCATTTCCTTAGCCGTTCCGAAACCATGCATGACGCCGTCGCGGATTAGCATGATGTGATCCGCCGCCGCCAATGTACTGGGAGCATGTGAAACGATGACCGTGGTCGCGCCGCGATGGCGCAGTGCGATCAGCGTGTCCAGGAGCGCTTGCTCGCCCACCGTATCGAGGTGCGCATTGGGTTCGTCGAGTAAAATCAAACGAGGAGAATCGTAGAGCGCGCGCGCCAGTCCGATCCGTTGGCGCTGCCCGCCCGAAAGCCCCAGGCCGCCCTCGCCGATCCGCGTGTTGTACCCGTCCGGAAGACCTTGAATTAGGTCATGGCACCCCGCCTCGCGTGCCGCCGCGATGACAAGTCCGGGGTCCCCCTCCTGAAAGCGAGCGATGTTCTCGCCGACCATACCGGCGAACAGATCAATCGTCTGAGGGAGATAACCGACGTGACGGCCCAGTTCATCGGGATTCCATTGCGCGATATCGTACCCGTCCAGACGGACCTTTCCCGCGGCCGCTGGCCAAACGCCGGTGATGGCCCGCACAAGCGTCGATTTGCCTGCCGCGCTCGGTCCGACGATCGCGAGGACCTCACCTGCCGAAAGGGTGAAGGAGAGGTCCTGCAGGATCGACCGCTGCCCACCCGGCGCGTTTATCGTCACATTTTCGAACGCGATGTGACCCTCTGGGGGCGGTAGCTTGATGCGCGGGGTGCCATTATCAGGCAGCAACGCCAACAACGCATGAATACGTCGCAGAGCGCCACGAGCGGCTACGAAACCTTTCCAGTGCGTGACAAGGATCTCGATCGGCTGGAGCGCGCGGCCAACCAGGATGGATGCCGCGACAATCGAGCCGGGCGAGACCTCCCGGTGGATGGCGAGAAATGCTCCAGTGCCGAGGATCGCGACTTGCAGCACGAAGCGAGCGCAGCGCGTGGCCGAGACCAGCACCGCAGCTCGATCGCTGGCGTGGGCCTGATGCCGAAGCTGTTCGTCGTGTTGGCGTTTCCACACACCTCGTATCGCATGAAGCATGCCCATGGCACGCAACACTTCCGCGTTTCGCATGGCGGATTGCGCATTATGCGTCGCCGCGATGTTTGCCCGCGTGGCGTCGCGCAACCGATGCCTCGT
Organism: uncultured Acetobacteraceae bacterium; assembly: GCA_937902425.1. Lineage (GTDB taxonomy): Bacteria > Pseudomonadota > Alphaproteobacteria > Acetobacterales > Acetobacteraceae > Rhodopila. Next base: position 6,828 of record CALFNB010000277.1, read on the forward strand.
GGCGAACTCGGTGAGCAACGTCAGGCCAAGGATGACCGCGCTGCCGCCCAGCGCGACCCAACCGTAGAGAGGATGCAGGACAAAGGCAGCGACAATAAAGATCGGAAACCACGGGGCATCGCAGAATGCCAACAGGCCTGATCCTGTGAGGAACTCGCGGCACGTGTCGACGTCACGTAACGCCTGGCCGTGTCCGGCCTGAGGTTCCTGCAAGTGCCCATGGTGCACGGCCTCGAAAACCGTCTCCGCGGCATGGCGGTCGAACAGCAGACCCAAACGGACCAAAATGCGCGCGCGCAGGGCTTCAAGCGCCGCGAAGACGACAAGCAGGAACGCCGCCACGAGAGACAGCGTCAGTAATGTCCATTCGTTCCGGCTTGGAATTACCCGATCATAAATCTGTAGCATGTAGAGCGGGACGACAAATTGGAGGACGCTGGTCGCGAAGCTGAAGGCAATGACGGTCCACATCGCCGACCGGCCTGCCGCGAGGCTTTGCGCGATGACCGTTCGCGAGCTCGCCGTCATTATCATCGCCCCTCCCGGGTTCATGACTCGCGGGAGCGGCGAGCCGATGGACCAGTTATCATAAAAACTCATCCGCACCCAGCGTCAAGCGCGCCTCGCCCAGCCGCGCCAAGCTTGCTTTCTTGTGCGAAACCGCCGCACACACCCTTATCGCCGTTCTGGATCATGGCACCATGTGACGCAGGATCGCGAGGTGATAAAGCCTTTTTCCATTCTGTTACGGTCCTGATCCTCGTTCATGATGACCTCCGGTCGCCAGTGGAGGTGGTTTTCTATTTCCCAATGCGAACGGACCACCGTGTTGAAA
>CALFNB010000278.1 GCA_937902425.1 uncultured Acetobacteraceae bacterium
ATGATCGGTGTCGTTCTGATAGCGGCCTGGATCAGGGTTCTTCGCCAACGTAAGGGGGAGTAGGCTCGACAGGCTGCCAGCCCCGATCACCTTCTTTCCCATCCCGCCGAAGCCCCGGTGGACGACGATCAGAGGCCGCCGCTGGCGTTTCCAGGCGATGTAACAGGCGAGCAGAAACGCAGTACCGTTATTGCCGAACGTGGCATGAGCAATTGGCGAGACGGCATACCAGGCACGACGGTTCAGCATCGGCAAGAAGCCCATGAAATTCTGCGTGATATTGGCGGTGGGGCGCAACATGAGGTCATGCTCTGAGTGGCCGTAGGCAATCTCGGTTAATTCGCGAGGAACTTCTGGCGGTCCGGTGGCGTTTCGCCACCGGACCGCCGGTCACACCTTTCAGGACTGGCCCGCTTCGCATGCCCATCATCTCCTGTCCGGATGCGGACGCCCTAACCAGTGAAGAAAGAGTTGCAAGTGATGTCCAGCACGAAAAACCCTTTGTCCAAGACACAGAGTCTCACGGTGGGGTCCGGCGGCGAATTACACCAAACCGCATCGGCACCAGACAACCGCATTACAACCAACCATGGCGTGCCAGTAAGCGATGATCAGAACTCGCTCAAGGCCGGAAGGCGTGGTGCGTCTCTGCAGGAGGATTTCGTCCTTCGCGAGAAGATACATCATTTCGACCACGAGCGTATTCCGGAGCGCATCGTTCACGCTCGCGGATCGGGAGCGCATGGCTATTTCGAGTTGACCGAATCACTGGCGGAATTCACGCGCGCCCGGGTGCTGACCGAAACCGGCAAGAAGACGGAATTGTTCGCGCGCTTCTCGACCGTCGCCGGCGGCGCGGGTTCGGTCGACACGCCGCGCGACGTCCGCGGTTTCGCCGTGAAGTTCTATACCACCGAGGGCAACTGGGACCTTGTCGGCAATAATATGCCGGTGTTCTTTATCCAGGATGCGATCAAATTCCCCGACCTCATCCACTCGGTGAAAATGGAGGCCGATCGCGGCTATCCCCAGGCCGGCAGCGCGCATGACACGTTCTGGGATTTCATCGGCCTGATGCCGGAATCGATGCACATGATCATGTGGGCGATGTCGGATCGCGGCATTCCGCGTTCATTGCGCATGATGGAAGGATTCGGCGTGAACACCTTCCGGTTGGTAAACGACAAGGACGAGGCGACCTTCGTCAAGTTCCATTGGCGGCCGAAGCTGGGGTCGCAATCCACCTGCTGGGATGAGGCCGTGAAGATCGCCGGCGCCGACCAGGACTATCACCGCCGTGACCTGCACGAGGCGATCGACGCGGGAAATTTCCCGGAATGGGAGTTCGGCGTGCAACTGCTTTCCCAAAGCCAGGCCGACGCATTGCCCTTCGACATCCTGGACGCGACCAAGTTGATCCCTGAGGAACTGGTGCCGCTCAGGATTGTCGGCCGCATGGTGCTTGATCGCAATCCTGATAATTTCTTCGCCGAAACCGAGCAGGTGGCGTTCCTGCCGACCAACATGCCACCTGGCATCGACGCGTCGGACGACCCGTTGCTGCAAGGCCGGCTGTTCTCCTACCAGGACACTCAGTTGTCACGCCTCGGCTTGGTCAACTTCCACCAGATCCTGGTCAATCGGGCGAAAGGCTGCCCGTTCCAGAATTTCCAGCGCGATGGGCACATGCAGATGCAGGCGCCGGCCGGACGTGCCAACTATGAACCGAACAGCCTGTCGGAAGCGGGCGAGGAAGGTGGGCCACGCGAAGACCCGAAAGGCGGGTTTCGCAGTTTCGCGGTGCCGCTGGAAGGCACCAAAGCACGGCTGCGTGCCGAAACCTTCGCCGATCACTACAGTCAGGCGCGGCTTTTCTACCGCTTCCAGACTGAGATTGAGCAGGCGCATCTGAATTCGGCGATCGTGTTCGAATTATCGACAGTGATTCTTGACCATGCGCATGCGAGTTCTCGCAAACCTGCGCAACGTCGATGAAACGCTGGCCAGACGGGTGGCCGATGGCCTTGGCGAAAAACTGCCGCCGAAATCGGAGACGGCGGTCGAACCGCGGGATCTGGAACTGTCACCCGCCCTGCGCATCGTTGGAAAATATCCGCCCACACTGAACGGCCGCACGGTTGGAATCCTGGCCAGCGACGGTGCAGATGGCGCGATCATCGACGCGGAAAAAAAATGCGGTGGAGGCAAAGGGAGGCACGGTCAAGATCGTCGCGGTCAAGATCGGTGGCGTGGCGCTGAAGGGTGGGAGAACGGTAAAGGTCGATGGGCAATTGGCGGGAACGCCGTCGGTCGTGTTCGACGCCGTGGCGATCGTACTGTCCAAAGACGGCTGCGCCACATTACTCGGTGAGGCGGCAGCGATCGACTTTGTCAGGGATGCGTTCGGCCACCTGAAGGCCATCGGCTTCACGGCCGAATCGAAGCCACTACTGGACAAGGCCGGGATCACCGCCGACACCGCGGTCGTCGATCTCGGCCACGGTGCCAATGCTTTCATCGGACCCGCCAGCACACGGCAGTGGGACCGCGAAGCAAAAGTCCGTACCCTGGCCTGACCAAAAAATCTGGGGCGTCATCGAATTTCGGCGCCGGACCGAAAATCCTTCACAGATGTGGCCGACCAAACCGTGCGTGCTCGTCGTCTGCCTTGGGTCCTCGGTTAACCGAACCGATCAAACCATCTCCCGCCGCCGCCAGGTTGGCCCAGTTAGCCGGTAGGTTGATTTTCGGCCAACGAAGAGAACGTTGAGGCAACTTTTGATCACGCGACAGTGCTGGCGGTCCTCGCCGTGGCATTGATGCGGCTGATCGTGGCCCTGTGGACGCGGAACAACCTGGCGACTTCGGCGGCGGAGCGGCCCACGGCAAGCATGCTGAGAATTTCGGTCTGCTGAGTCGGTGAGAATTTCGGTTTGCGGCCGCCGTGCCGTCCCTGCGCATTCGCCGCCCGCAGGCCCGCCCGTGCCCGCTCCCGGACCATCGCGCGTTCGTATTCGGCGAAGGATCCAAGAATCTGCATCATCATTCGGCCTGCGGGCGTTGTCGTATCGATGGCTTCGGTCAAGGATCGGAAGCCCGCACTGGCTGCCTCGATACGTTCCAGGATGAGCAGCAGATCGGCCCCAACTAACGAACGGTAATTTTCTGTAGTAAGAAGACAGAACAGGAACGTGTAACTGCAACCGCAAGGATATCAACGTCCTACAGATTCGTGTCGCAAGAGGGGCAAAAGTGTGGGCACGCATGTGCAGCATAATCTGATGCCAAGCGATGAAATGGCGGAAATCGGCCATCGTTGTTAGGCCAGAAATTGCAACGATGGCCCAATTTGCAAAATCCGCCCACACTTTTGCCCCTATTACTTCGTGTCGTCCTGACTTGTCGGAAATCACATGATTCCCGTCAGAGGCCAAATGAGGGCTAGAAACGCCAAAAATCGAGGCGATTCGATGTGCGGGCAAACGCTGAGCTGTCGGAATGGGAATGTGCGGAAACCTGGTCACACGGGTTTTTCGACACCCAGCCAAAATCCTTATGCGGACCAGACGGGCGTTTGGTTAGTTGAGGCCGGGGGAAGCGGCGGTCAGACGTCTTCTTGCCCTGCCAGAGAGCGTGTCAGCGCCCCGCGGCTTGCCCGGCGCTTTTATTCCGCCACTGTTCCCGTCTCAAAGTCGAGTTCGGCGCGAAGACTGTCGAGATCTCGATTAATTGTCGCGACCGCCACCTTCCGGCCGTTCCGGCGATAGGTTATGGTGCAATTGCGTGCCTCGGGTTTGCCATCGATCTCGGCATTGTCCCATCGTTCCGCGTGGCCCACATAACTGATCCCGAGGTCATACTGCTCCGTCCAGAAGAACGGGACGGCATCAAATACCTCGCGGCGGCCAAGAATGTTGCGCGCGGCGGTTTGCCCCTGACGCTCGGCGACGACAAAATGCTCGACCCTGATACGTTCACCGGTAAGTCGGTCCGGCCAGCGCGCGATGTCGCCGGCCGCGAAAATCCCAGGGACACTTGTCTCAAGGTACTCGTCGACAATGACGCCGCGATCAATGTGGAGCCCAGCTCGTTCCGCCAACGAGATCACTGGCCATACCCCGATTCCAACGAGGACAACGTCCGCCTGGAGGCGTTCGCCATTCTTCAGCGTTACGTTTCGCTCGTCTATCGAGGTCACTGTCGTGCCGAGATGAAATGTCACTCCATGTTCCTCGTGGAGTCCGCGGATGAAATTCCCGACCTCCGGTCCCAGGATGTTCTGCATCGGAATTGTCTCGAGCCCAACCACGTGCACGTCGATATTCCGGTTGCGGAGCGATGCCGCGACCTCGAGTCCGATGAAGCTGGCACCAATCACCACGGCGTGCCGTGGCGTCAGGATTTCCGAGACAAGAGCGCGGCTGTCCGCGAGCGTGCGGAGGTAGTGGACGTGCGAAAGATTTCCACCGGGAACCTCGAGCCGTACCGGGTCGGACCCCGTGGCAAGCAGAAGCGCGCCATAGGGCGGCCTACCGCCATCCGCCAGCTCAACGTGCTGATTTTTAACGTCGATTACCGCCACGCGCGTCGCCAATCGCAGGTCAATGTCGTGGTCTCGATAGAAATTCGCGGGTCTTAGGAGATTCGACTCCTCGGATGCTGTGCCAGCGAGATAGCCCTTTGACAGGTTAGGCCGATCACAGGGCATGGACTCATCGGCGCTGAGCATCGTGATACGGCCAGAGTAACCCTCCCGGCGAAGCGTTTCCGCCGCGGCATTTCCGGCCGCGCCGCCACCGACGATCATGACCGACTCCGGCGTGCCGGCTTGTGTCGAACGCGGCCGCGCCGCGGGGCTGATCAACTTCTCCCTGACGTACACGGCGCCGACCCACATCTCCCCTGATGTGAATTGACGCACCGGATCGAAGACAATTTCGACACGCCAACATGAGACGGGATCTGGTGCCGGCGCGCGAAGGGCCTGTCCGGTGCGTAAGCTGAAACAGGCGTGATGCCACGGGCAGCGTACCGTTTCGCCGACGAGGAGGCCCTGGTCGAGCGGCGCACCGTAATGCGTGCAGAAGGCACCAATCGCGAATAGCTCTTCGCCGCGACGGGCAAGCAGTACCGGTTCGTCATCGACGTGGCCGAGAAGCATGGTACCATCGGGGACTGTTGAAAGTTCAATGCCTTGACCGAGATCCGGCCCGTGACGTTCCGGCTTTTCCGCGCTCATTCGGTCCTCACTGAGAATGCTCCCGCTGGTGCGTCCCAACAGGCCTGGCCGGGAGCCATCAGCCCGGGGTTGAACGACGTGCCGGTATCGCTTGCTAAGGCGCGATCCATTTGATGCCGTAATAGGTAAGGAAGCGCTCGTCATACAACCCATCGACCGTGATCGACTTGTCATACTTTGGGCTATCCCTGACCTTCTGACGATCGACATCGAGCTGAACCAGACGGTGCGGCCAATCGATCTCCTGTATCGACCTTGGTGAAATCAAGACCGTCTCGCCGGGCCACCAGTTCAAAGTATCCACCGTAATGTAACGGATGTGCCAGCTCCCGTCATCCACGAGCAGATCCACGACGTGACCTATGGCGCCGTCGGTGGCATTGATGTGGCACATGGCGATGGCTGCGACACCGCGAAGATGCTGATCACCAACACTCGGCTGAGTGTCGACGCCGATCGGATCAAGGGGCGTTAATTCCGGCAGAGAAAGGAGGCCGGCGGAGGGCATGGCCGTGGCATCGCCTGTTGGAAGCGAGCCACGCCGCCAATATGGCTCCCGACCGTAATGACTATAGGCCTGGGCTTCGATCTGTCGCGACACGGGCTGATTTGTATCAATATCCGGGCTTTCCTGGACCTGGCGCATGGTCAGGGCGACCGGGAACTTGCGCAGAACCTGATCGGGTTGTCCTAGTGCGGTAAGCGGCAGAATGACTTTGCGACCGGGGAGCCAATTGCCTGTGTCGACGACGAGCCATCGAACGGCCCAGCCGACATCCTCAAACAACAGGTCACTGACAGTTCCGAGCTGGCCATCGCTGACCTCAATGGCATATCCATTAAATGCTGATGCGTTCCACAACATTGGTCATCCCTCTGTGCTGATATGTTTCGCCGACACCTGATCGAATCCCAATCGGGTCAGCGATATGCGTGATTTCCCGCCTACCTGTGCCGCGGCGGTAATGGGTGAGTTCACCGAGATCAGGTGGTTCAATCCTATTGAGCGGCTGTCATGGCGATAGCCTCGGAATCTACCCAGACTCATCCTATTGCTTTTCGATGCGGACGGCATCGAATCGCGGCCCGCGATGCATGCCGAGGCGCTGCCGACATGATTGGAAAATCCTCAGGATGCTGAACGAGGGCCGTCGGTGCCCAGGTAAAGCGTCGCGGAACGATGTTGTATTGAGCCCCCAAGAGATCATATGCACAGGATCCGAAACCGTGAACAACAGGTGCGACGATGTTGCATTTCGTTATCGAGCAAAGGTGGGTCACCGAGGACGGCGGCCAACGCGGTGAAGTTGTAGAAATCTCTGACGAGGGGGTAAGCGGTGTCGTTGAAGTCATCGGCGACAAGGGCGACCGGAATACCTTCCGTGGAACAGCCGCGGCATTCCAACTCTCTGGGCGTTGGCAGGTTCTCGCCTGATTGCTCTTGTGCCTCAGTTGGGCCTGTGGATGAATTGGGTGGCGGCTCTCAGAGAATTGTCCGCCTGGTTGGTATTTTCCCACAAACAACATCCACGGATGCTCACACGAGCAGTTTGTCCAGCCGGATCGGTAGATCCCGAATGCGTACTCCAGTCGCATGCCAGACTGCGTTCGCGATCGCCGCCGCCACTCCCACCATCGGAAGCTCGCCGATTCCCTTAACACCAAGTCCGGTCGTCACCAGATCGGGCGCCTCGACGAAAATCGTCTCAATCTCCGGCACATCCGCGTTCACTGGTACCAAATAGTCAGCGATGTTCGCGTTGACCGTGCGGCCGGTTTCCGCATCCACGCGGGTTTCCTCCATCAGGGCCATACCGATTCCGAAAACGATGCCGCCGATCAATTGGCTGCGGGCCGTCTTGGGGCTTATCACCCGACCGCAGTCGAATGCCCCAACCCACCGGCTGACCTTTACGGTGCGCAGATCCGGGTCAACGCGCACCTCGGCAAATTGCGCGCCAAACGCGTGACTCGAGTGGTCTTTGCTGGCGGCGTCGGGATTGACGTCGGCTGCGGCCTCGACGAAGGAAACAGCTTCCCGCGTGACCAGGTCGATGAACGAAACCTGAGCGCCCGGGCCCTGAACAACGCCGTTCTCCAGCCGCAGATCGCTTTTGGCGGCGGTACCCCAGGCGGCAGGCGGGCGCGCGAGTGCGAGGACAAAAAGCTTGTCCCGAAGTTGAATCGCGGCCGATTGCACCGCGGGCAACACACTTGCTGTCGTCATGGAACCGCCGGAGCCGGGCGCCGGCGGCAGCCGGCTGTCACCGAGTTCCACGCGAACACGCTCCAGTGGCAGGCCCAGTACGTCGGCGGCGATCTGTGCCATCGTCGTATAGGTTCCGGTGCCAATATCCTGCGTCCCCGACCGCACCACCGCTGTCCCGTCCGGCATCATCCGTATCTGGGCTGATGCAGGACTCCGATTGGTCGGATAAGTCGCGGTCGCCATACCAACCCCGATCAACACCCGCCCGTCCCGCATAGAGCCCGGAGCTTGCGTCCGCCTCTGCCATCCGAATGCGGCGGCGCCTTTCTCATAACATTCGCGCAATCCTTTGCTGGAAAACGGCTTGCCGGACGTCGCGTCGGCATTGGCGTAGTTGGCAAGGCGTAATTTAAGTGGATCAATGGCGAGCCGCACGGCCAGCTCATCCATGGCGGATTCCAGCGCGAACATACCGGATGCCTCGCCGGGTGCTCGCATGTAAGTCGGTAGCCCCTGATTGATGGCGACGACGCGATGTGATGTTCCAATATTCGGGCAGGCGTAGAGCATGCGCGATGCGAGACCTACCGCCTCGGCGAATTCGCCAACCTCCGGCATCGACGTTTGCGCCAGACCGTCGTGTTGAATCGCAAGAAGCTTGCCATCCTTGTTCGCCGCCAGTTTCAGCTTTTGTATTGTGCGCGCGCGGTAGCCATTCGAGGTAAACATTTGCTGCCGCGTCACTTCCAACTTCACCGGCCGGTTCACCTCCCGCGCGGCCATCGCCGTTAAGGTCGCGGGCGGCCAGTTAGTACCCTTGCAGCCGAAACCACCGCCGACGAACGGGCAAATGACTGTTACGTTCTCCTTCGGCACGCCAAACAACGACGCCAGCGTAAGTTGCGCACCGCTGATCCCCTGAGTCGCGGTCCACACCGTCAGCCGGTCTCCGTCCCAACTGGCTATGGTCGCATGGGGTTCCATTGGGTTGTGGTGTTCGATCGGCGTCGTATAGGTTGCCTCAACCCGCACCGCCGCACTGGTCATGGCGGCATCCGGATCGCCCGTCCTGCTGTCCGGTTCCGCGCGGCCGTTGCTGAAGTTTCTCGGTACGGAGGCCTGATTGAGCGCTGCCTCCATCATCGTCACGGCTTCAGCGGGATTGTAGCGAACCCGCACTCGCGCCGCCGCGGCCTGCGCCTGCTGCAATGTCGTGGCGATCACGATCGCCACATGCTGTCCGTTGTGGAATATCTCATTGCCCTGAAGCAGCGGTTGCAAAACGCTGGCGCCTTTGAGATTCAATTTTTCGGCATTGGCGGACGTCATGATCTGCAATACGCCAGGCATCGCTTTGGCGGCGGTCGTGTCGATGCCGGCCACGGTACCGGCGGCCACCGTGCTTTGTACCAGCACGGCATGTGCCATGTTCGGCGGTTTGAACTCGGCGGCGTAGCGTGCACGGCCGGTGACCTTTAGCCGGCCATCCAGCCGCTCGATGGACTGACCCACGATCATTTCATGCTCTCCTTACGCGGCGACGGTCCGCAACGCCCGCAGGACGGTGCGGCGCGTCAGTTCGATCTTAAATTTATTGAGCCCGGCGCTGATTGCTCCATCGCCGGCCCTCGCCGCGGCGGTCTCGAAGACCGAGGTGTCCGCGCGTTGGCCGCGAAGCGCGGCCTCCACATGCGGCAGACGCCACGGCATCGCACCAACTCCGCCAAGTGCGATGCGCGCATCTCGGATCACCCCGTCGCTCACGGCGAGACCAACCGCGGCCGAGACCAGCGCGAACGCGAAACTCGTGCGATCGCGCACCTTCACATACAAGGAGTTACGCGCATGCGGTCCAGGCGGAACCACAACATTCGTGATCATTTCTCCTGGTCGCAACGCCGTCTCGATGTGTGGTGTATCACCGGGAAGCCGATAAAATTGTGCCAGCGGTAACCGCCGCGTCCCGCTGCCCGGTGCGGCCAGATCAAGTTGTGCGTCGAGGGCCATCAATGCCACTGGCAAATCCGACGGATGCGTGGCGATGCAATGCGAACTGCCGCCGAATATCGCCAGTTCACGGTTGTCGCCACGCAGCGCCGGGCAGCCTGAACCGGGCCGCCGCTTGTTGCAGTCGAAGCCGACATCCCGAAAATAGCCGCACCGCGTTCGCTGCAACAGATTGCCGCCAACCGTTCCCATGTTTCGCACCTGCGGCGATGCCGACAACAGCAATGCCTGAGAAATCACCGGCCATTCACGCTTAACATCGACGTGGGCGGCAACCTCGGCCATCGTGGCCAGAGCGCCCAGGTGAAGACTGCCGTCGACCAGCGAGATGGCGTGCAGATCTGAATTGTCCAGATCGGTCAGACGTTCAGGCGCGACCACATCGTTTTTCATAAGTTGTAACAAGTCGGTACCACCCGCGATAAACGCGTCGCCGGGATGCCAGTCGCTGAGGATTCCATCGATGCCGCGTGGACGGATCAGTTCAAATGACTGCATGATTCAACCTCTTTTGCCATCGGGGCCAACGACCTCACGAATGGCCGCGACGATGTTCGGGTACGCGCCGCACCGGCAAATGTTGCCGCTCATCCATTCCGCGATTTCGGCATCCGACTGGGTATGGCCTTCTTTGACGAGGGCAACGGCCGACATGATTTGTCCAGGGGTGCAGTAACCGCATTGCATTCCATCATGCGCGAGAAAGGCGGCCTGCATGGGATGCAACGTGTCGCCATCGGCGAGGCCTTCGATCGTGGTTATTTCCTTTCCGACACATCTGACGGCGAGAGTCAGGCATGACAGAACGCGTTTTCCGTCAATATGGACGGTGCATGCACCGCACGCGCCTTGATCGCATCCCTTTTTCGTACCGTGCAGGTCGGTTTGTTCACGCAGAGCATCAAGGAGAGTCGTCCGTGGCTCCAACTCAAGCGTGAGTTGCTTGCCATTGACGCGGATAAGGGCCTGAGAGGGTGGCGAGACCGAAGCAGGTGGTTGCTCCGAACGCGCGGCTCGGCTGGCGGCGGTCGAGAACGCGGTGAGAGCGGCGGCGGTACCGAGAACCGCGCGTCGGGTTGGATTTGAGGTTTCCAAGCGTGTGGGCCTCCTGCCGGGGGTGCATTGTTTCTAATTCTCAGTGCGACGAAAGTTGCTCACCAGCGGCCGGCGAAACTGCGAACTTCCCAGAGGCGGACCAAAGGGCGGGCGCGTCGTCTGTCTCGTGCGGCCAATAAAGTGAATGCGGCCATTGAAGTAATTCGCGTCCGTCCGCCGCGCGGGAATGAGCCACCCTAAGACTGCACCTGGTGTTCCGCATTGCGTTTCCGCGTAGCCACCGCCTTTTTGGCCGAGGCCGAGCGTTCCGCGGCGGAGCGTGCCGCGGATGCCCTACCGCCCATCTTGCCGCCTTGGTGAGCCGCGGGGTGGCCGGTGTGTACCCCGCGCCCCGAGCCGGACTTGTTACCCCCGCCGTCGTCCTTGTTGACGGTTGCCCATGCCCTGCCTTCGGCTTCCTTCTCGGAGACGCCCCGCTGCTCGTAGCTTTCGGCGATATGGTCCGCCTTTCGTTGCTGTTTGTCAGTGTATTTCGACTTGTCACCACGTGGCATGGTTCGCCTCCCATGTTATCCGTCGATCGTACTCCGGTTGAGATGCCGTCCTATGCCGCATGGTTACCTCTCGCTTGCTTCGTCAATGCACGTTGTGCGATTTTCCATTTGATTTCGCCTCCGTATAGCCGCCGGAATTCGCGAAAGGCAGCTTCGGAAACTACCTGGCCCAAAAGGAGTACCACGAAGCAGCCGGCATGCCAGACGGCAGCCCGGAACGCCAACGTCGTGGTTGTCCACAAACTCGCCGTCATCCTCTCACGGCTTCCCCAGGTCACTGTCTCCGGCGAACGTTTGGATTCCGATGCCGCCGGATTTGCCTCCGCCGAAGCGTTGCGCGGAGGCGCTGATCTGCTCCGTACCGGCGCGGATATCCTTAATCGCGTTGAGGACTGACGACGGATCGGCCGCCAGAGCCATCTCGTCAGCTTCCTGATCAACCCGGTTGCGAATGTGTGGATTGTCTCGACGGGCCTCTTCCAACAACTGGATTACCTTAGCCGTCTTTTGCTCGCTCAAAATCACCAGTTCCAGGACGAGTTGCTCGTGATGTTGGGTGAACTGATCCTCACGCCTCTGGGCTATTAAAATCAGGATGACCATGTAGAACGACACCAGAGACACCGCGCCCGCGAGCAATGAAAAAGGCGGTGGATCGATTGGGCGGAAGCCGAATATAACCGCGAGGAAATTGACGCCAATCCAGCCGATAACGATGACTGTCAGCACGGCGATGACCTGAGGGCGATCCAACAGGGCTGTCATCCGATCCACGGCACGTTGAAGCGGCGTCGCGTTCTGATGGTGCTCCGTGCGCAGTTGAGCGATCGTGCGGAGGGTCTCTTCGAGATGGGTCAGGTCGTCGGTGTCGGTCACTCATTTTCCTCGGCCACGGGAAAAACGCGGGATGGCACGACCGCGACACCACCCCGCCCTGAAATATTTTTGGTCAGACCAATTCCGGTTGGCTCAGCCAACCGCGCTAATTTCACCCCGGCGGCCATAACCCGGCGGGTACCTGGGAAACTCAAACGACACCTGCAATTCGGATGATTTCTTGAGCGATCTCCTCGGGGGAAAGCACAAAATCAATGCACCCGCTCGCGATCGCACTCTCCGGCATATCCGGATGGCCGGCTGTTTCAAGTTTCTGAGCGATCGTAATGCCCCCTACGTCCTTTACGCCACACAAGGCAGCTGCCCCATCACCATCGTAGCCCGAAACTATCACAGCAATAATTTTGCCGTCCCAATGTTGGGTCAGGGACCGGAGAAAAACCGTAATTACGTCCGGCCAACCTCTCGGCTTTGATATCGCCTTCAGACGAAACTCTCCGTCGAGCACATGCAGATCACGCTGTGCCGGGATGATAAACACGCGATTGGGCTGGAGGATCAGTCCTTCCGTAATCAAATCAATCGGCATTTTCGTGTAATGCGGGAGGATCTCGTGGAGTCTGGTGGCTACGATTCTCAGATGATTAACAATGACAATCGCCACACCCATATCGGCCGGCAAATGCCGTAGTAACCGGGTGTAGGCGTCGAGACCGCCGGCCGAACCGCCGACGCAAACGACAGGAAAGTGTTTTGCATTACCGGCGATCGCCGCTTCCAGCTCTCGCTCGGCGGCCGTGAGCAGCCGTGCGACCATTGCACGATTCTCATTGTCCAAATCGAGTTTGAGCATGGCGCCGAAATGAGAAATACGCCGTTGAATGAAGATCGGTTCTTCGGTCATTGCCTTACCACGGCGCACCTATACCTCCGAGCCGCGGTGAACCGTATCGTGCGGCGTCAGAGCCGACGGGACGCCATCGAACGCGCCCACTGTCTCTTTCGTGAAAGCCGCGACACGAGGCTCCCGGCAATCCTTTGCCTCAGACAGCCATGTCGTCAGATCAGCCCAGGTAAGTTGCCGCGAGTGCTCATCCATCCACGCCTGTGCGACGGCTCCGGTAGGAAACTCCGAGGTCACCGCTCCGCACTTTCCAGGGGCCATCTCGACAGCCTGAAAGCTGTCTTCCATCGGTGTATCGTGGGGCATAGTGATGCTCTCCGCATCCCAGGCAAAGGTGATGGTCAGTGGCGCGTCGGTTCTCCCGGCAGACAATCGACCAGCCCAAGCAAAAGCAGGAAACTATCCAGCCACCTTTGAGCATCGGGTTTGGTTGGAAAACCGCCAACAGTGCTGTGGCGACCGTCAGGAAGGGTCTCGACTACCTGAAACGCACCGCCCATTGAGGTAATGTGATAGTTATCCATTTACAGAGCATGCCGCGCATCAGGCTGCGGAGGCAGAATCGGAATCTACTCAGACATCAACCTCCGCCAACCATTCGCGCCTCGCCCACTTGACCGCGGTCTTGCGCCTCATCCGCTGCGATGCGGCGGAAAATTGACAAAGATTTCTGGGCGCGGCGCCGGCTGGTACGCGACGCTGGCGCGGCACGCACTGAGCCGTTTTCGTAATCGTCAGAACCCGAGCGTGCGGTCTGACTGTCCCGCGTTGCGATATTTCTCCGCGGTTTGGCGGCGCATGGGGTAGGTTCGCGGGACGGTGCCTGGCTACGATCGACCTGGGCGCTTTGTCAGTGATCAACTGCGGTGCGACATCCAGCCTTAGCTCGACTTTCCGCATTTTACGCGGCGAGGCACAGAGTCTCCACGAATCGTTTT
>CALFNB010000279.1 GCA_937902425.1 uncultured Acetobacteraceae bacterium
TCAAGCATGCTCTGGCGCGAGGCGCGCCGAACGACATGCCGATTTCCGGCCAGGAGGCACTTGGCTATTTCCGCGACGCTGGCTTCGCACTGCTGGACATTTCGCCCAAACATGCCGCCGGCGTCGAAACCCTGCCGCCTCTGCACGCGGATCCCTTTGACCGGCTGCTGATCGCCCAGGCTCTGATGACGCCACTGCGATTGTTGACCCATGATGCCAGGGTGGCCGCGTATAGCGATCTCACGATTGCGGTTTGATCGCCGGCGGACCGGCACCGCCGCGTCTCACTCCGGTATGATCCCGCCATCCACGTTGAGGTTCTGCCCGGTGATATTCCGCGCGCCCGGTGACGCGAGGAACACCGCCATCGCCGCGATGTCCTCCGGATCGTTCGCCCTGCGGAGCGGAATGTCCGCCACGCGAAGCCGTTGCATTTCCTCAACGCTGACCCCGGCCTCCCGCGCCCGCACCGCCAGGTTGTCGTTCGACAACGCCGTCAACGTCACGCCCGGACAGATCGAATTCACGTTGATGTCGAATTTCGCCAGCTGCTGAGACGCCGTGCGGGTCAGGCTGATCACCGCCCCCTTGCTCGCGGCATAGGCGGCGTTGGACGTGCCCGCGTAGCCCTTCCCGGCGATCGAGGCGATGTTGATGATCCGCCCCGACCGCTTCGGGATCATCTCCCGCGCCACGCGTTGCAGGCAGAAGAACACACCCTTGGCGTTGACCCGGTGGATGCGGTCCCAGTCCGCCTCGGTCAGTTCCATGATGTCGGCGCGCCGCGTCACCCCGGCGTTGTTCACCAGGATGTCGATCTGGCCAAACGCCGCCAGCGCCTGCTTCACCATGGCGTCGATCTGCCCAAGATCGCCGACATCCGTTGGCACCGCGACCGCGCGGCGCTGGAACGCGGCGATCGCGTCGGCGGTCGCCTGCGCCCCCGCCGCGTTGATGTCGGCGACCACTACCTGAGCGCCCGCCTCGGCGAGCGCCAGAGCGCACGCTTTGCCAATGCCGGACGCGGCGCCGGTGACCAGTGCGACCTTGCCGTTGAGGATCATGTTTCGCTCCCGCTTGCTCAGACTTTCGCGGGTTTTACACCATGCGCGGCGAACCAGGCGAGCATGCGCTTCCAGCCGTCTTCAGCGGCATCCTTACGGTAGCTCGGGCGGTAATCGGCGTTGAAGCCGTGCGGGGCATCGGGATAGATCACGATCTCCACCGTCTTGCCGGCGGCCTTCGCCTTGGCCTCGGCGGCGTGGACGGCAGCGGGCGGATTGCCCTGATCCTGCCCGCCGTACAATCCCAGCAGCGGGCATTTCACCTGATCCGCGACATCAGTCACGGTTTTGGGCTGAATATCCGAGGTGCCACCGAGCACAAAACCATACCAGGAAACCGCCGCCTTGACCCGTTTACTGCTGGCCGCGATCAACCAGGTCTGGCGGCCGCCCCGGCAGAAGCCAGTCACCCCGACATGGTTGACATCGCCCTTGTTCTTGCCGGCCCAGGTGATGGTGGCGTCGGCATCGGCCACGAAGCGCGCGTCCGGAGTCTTGAGGATCACGTTGGTCATGATCTCCTTGCTGTCGGTCATCTTCGAGAGATCGCCGATGCGGGCGTAATACTCGGTCGCCACGGCGAGATACCCAACCTTCGCGAGGCGCCGGCAAATATCCGCGATATGCTCGTGCACGCCGTAGATTTCCTCGATCACGAGCACGACCGGGAAATGCGTGCCCTTTTCTGGGCGGGCGAAATAGGCGGGCAGGTCACCGTCGGAGGTCGGGATCTTGGTATCTCCAACCACCAGGCCGTTGGCGTCGGTCGTGATGGTTTGTGCCACAACGCGATTGACCGCCAGCGTGAAGCCGCTGATGAGGCTGGTCATCATCATGCCGCGGCGCGCGAGCGGGTAGTCACGCAGGCCGGCGATTTCCGTGAAGTCGTTCATTTCGACCCTCCCTGGTCCCAGAATCCTGAAAGATGGCGCGGTCAGGCCACCCGCATGCAATAACGTTTGGGCACAGTCAAAATTCCCCACCAGGCGATGAACCCAATGATGCACACCCGGGGTCAACCCCGCGGTTCACGGTGAACCGCGGTGCTCAGCCCACCTTGTCCTTGGCCGGCTTCGTGTCGTTCGCCGCGACCGGCTTGATCACCGACGTGATGGTGTCGCGCAGCACGGTGACGCGGATGTCTTTGGCGATCTCGACCTCGATCTCCTGCGACGGCACCTGCTTGCCGTTCTTGTCCTGCACCATCGGCACGCGCTGCACAACGCCCAGAATGCCGCCGCCGGTGACGACGCGGTCGCCGCGGCGAACGGCGGCGATCATCGCGCGCGTCTCCTTTTGCTTCTGCTGCTGCGGGCGGATCAGCAGAAAGTAGAACACGCCGAAGATCATGATCAGCGGCAAGAACTGTGCCACGCCACCCGCGCCACTGAACATGTCGCCCAAACCCTGGGCATACGCGGAAGAGATGAGCATCGACGGGGTCCTTGCGGTGAATGGAGCGGGACCATACTTTCCGCGCCCCTTTCGTCAAGCTTGTGTGGAATGACCGATGGATGACCGTGTGATGGATGACCCTGTGATGGCTGACCCTGTGATGGCTGACCGGGCCCTCGCCTTGCTGACCCGCCTGACCGAGGCACTCGAACGGCTTGCCCCCGCTCCGTCGCCGCCGGTCGACCTTCACGCGGCGGACGCGTTCGTCTGGCAGCCCGCGCCCGCGCATCTGGTGCCGGTGGCGCACGTGTCGCGGGTCGATATCGGGCTGCTGAAGGGGGTGGAGCAGCAGAAGGGCATCCTGCTGGAGAACACGTTGCGCTTCGTCCGCGGCCTGCCGGCCAACAACGCGATGCTGTGGGGCGCGCGAGGCAACGGCAAGTCCTCGCTGGTCAAGGCGGTGCACGCCGAGGCGAACGTCCGCGCGCCCGGCTGCCTGGTGCTGATCGAGATCCACCGCGAGGATATCCGCTCCTTGCCCGCGCTGTTGAACCTGCTGCGTGGCCAGACGCGGCGTTGCATGATCCTGTGCGACGATTTGTCGTTCGAAAAGGAGGACTCCGACTACAAGGCGTTGAAGTCCGTGTTGGATGGCGGGATCGAGGGAAGGCCGGACAATGTGCTGTTCTACGCGACCTCCAACCGCCGGCATCTGATGCCGCGGGACATGATCGAGAACGAACGCTCGACCGCGATCAATCCGTCCGAGGCGATCGAGGAGAAGGTTTCTCTGTCAGATCGTTTCGGTATTTGGCTGGGCTTCCATAATTGCGACCAGGCAACGTATTTCGCGATGGTGGAGGGCTACGCCGAGGCGATGAAGCTGCCGATTTCAGTCGAGGACCTGCGCGCGAAAGCGGTGGAATGGTCGGTGACCCGCGGCGCCCGCTCCGGCCGGGTCGCCTGGCAATGTATCCAGGATGTGGCGGGTCAGTTGGGCAGCGTGGCCTGGTGATGGTCACAATTAGATTTTGACATTTCACTGTACCCTCTGGCCAAGACGCCCAGGAGTCATGTGAAGTGACTTCGTGTACGGCCCCGCCGATCCTCGCGCGGGCCGCTTCCGCCGCGCGGCCGCGTCCGCGTTCATCGGCCGGTATCTTTTTTATCCGGTATTATGTAGCAACCACCACCACGGGAATGTGGGACGAAAAGCTGGGGTCGGTAGGCTTTGGCCATGGGTGACACTTTCGTCCTTTCAGGGCTACGCGACAAGCGCGCTCGCATCGCGGGCGAGATAATTCAGGCTCAGGAAATCGTCGCGCGACGCACCAAGGAACTGATGGCGATCGACACGGTACTGCGGCTGTTTTCGCCTGACAGCGATCCCGACATGATAGCGCCGATCCGGCCGACCTCGCATGGGCTGTTCTTCCTATACCGGGAACTCGGGCGCCTCTGTCTGGGTGCCCTCCGCGTGGCGGGAAAGCCGCTGACGCTGGATCAGATCACCAGCCATGTCATGCTGACCAAGGGCCTGCCGGACGACAGGCACCTTCGCAAGCACGTCACCGATAGCGCGCGGGCGTCACTCATGCGGCGGGCTCAGAAAGGCCGCGTGCGGCGCATCCTGGACGAGCCGGAGGTGTGGTGGGAGTTGGTGACGGAGAAGGCGTTAACCACCGCTTAACCTTTCTGTGCCACACTCTCGTTGGCTGGTTACGGTTTCACCCTCGGTCGGGGGTAACGTCGGACAGGCGCGTCTTTCCATGGGTGTGTCTGTTTGGCATTGGTGGAACTGCCATGCCTGATTGGCTTTCTTCGTGATCAAAAAAATCACGTGACGAACCGGAAAAATGGGCACTATGATACCAACTGTAAAAGGAACTCAAGGGGTGTGGCACACCTCTTGCATGTCAATTTTCGGCGGCTTATGTAGGGGTATCATGCGCACGAAAACGACATCTCGCGCGATCTCCTTGGCGGCTCGGGCCAGGGGGTTGCGTAAAGGCACAAAAAAAGCAAACTCTTTCACATCTGCGCTCTTGCTTGGGTTGAGCTCTGCGAGCTTGTTCCTGGCGGGAGAGTTGCCGGCCCCAAGGGTGCCTAAGGACGGAATCGCTTCCGATTGGAAAGCGGTCGGAAACGACATAAGCAGCACCATGCGCAGGCATGGCAGATAATAGATGTTTTTTGCCTCCCCCTGGTGAGACGGCCCCAACCGATGGTGGTTCACAAGGGGCGCCCGCAAACCCCCTTCAACTGTCGCCAGAGGTAGAGACCCCCGAAGGATTTTCCGAGTGGTTGCGCCCGATGTTGCGTAACCCTCAAGAAGCCCAGAAGGTTGTTGCCCGCGTCGTCGCTATATCTGAATCATTCAGTGGCCCGATGCCGCACCCGAAGCATCTTCGCGCATACGAGGAGATTGCCCCGGGAAGCGCTAACACCATGCTGAAAATGGCGGAACGTGAGCAAGTTCACCGGCATAAAATGCAAACTCTTGAGATGGTTTATCCTTATTTAGGATGGTTCGCTGGTTTTGTTGGGTTACTTGCGTGTTTGGCTGGCGCTTATCTTCTCGCGATGGCGGGTCATGAAGGGGTGGCCGGCGGAATGCTTGGAGTGCCAGCACTAGGCGTGGTCGGGTGGTTTATAAAAGCGCGGCTTGGTGCGGAGGAAGCTTCGACGCCACCCCAGAAACCGCAGCCGCGTCCTGCAAAGCGAAAACGGTAGGTTAAGCGGCCTTCCGCTGCGCCCGTTGCCAATATCCGCACCAGTCCACCGATGTCGGCGCGGCCATAGCCAGCGTGGAAACCGTCCGGACCTGCCGCCCGTTGTCCATCCGGCGATGATCCTCGCGCCACGCCGCTTCCTGGGCATACCGGACCAGATACGTCCCGGCGACGTGGTGATGATGCCCGATCTCGCCCCGGCGCATGCGGCTGAAAAATTCCTCCGCACCGTTGGTATAGACGCCACTCCGGTCGGAGTACAACTTGCTGTGGTCGATCCGTGACACCGGGAACCGCCCGTGCAGGTCGTTCCATGATGCCGCCTCGTCGGCCATCAGTGACGTGCCGGGCAGCGCGCGGGAGGCGATGAAGCCCAGTGCCGCCTACTCGGACTTCCAAACTGACGGAATGGTCCGGCCGTCCCGCTCCCGCATCACGACAACCACCTGGCGCTTGCCGTTCTGGTGCTTCGCGAGGCGGCGATCGACCCGGTTCTCTTTGTGGTTCGCGGGCTTGATGTAACCACCAAAATACCCGCCATCGACCTCAACCGTACGATCCCGGCCGCCGAGCCGCATCCCCTTCAGTTCCGACGCCATCGCCTCACGGATTTTATGCGCCAGCACGAAGGCCGTCTTGTATTGCACATCCAGATCGCGGCTCAGTGCCAGCGCGGACTTGCCCTTGACCTCATTGCAGAAGATCGCGATGGCCGCGAGGTAGTTGCGGAGCGGCATCTTGGAACGGCATCTTATGGAACGCGAACAGCGTGCCGCTGGTGATGCTGAAGTCCTTGCGGCAAGCCTTGCACCGGAACCGGAGCGCACCCGATGGGCGGCGGCACTCATAGACGGTCGGGCACTCACAGTGTGGGCAGATCGCCTTGCCGTCCGTCCAACGGACCTTGCGGAACACCGTCTCGGCTTCCTCGTCCGTCATGCGCAGGACGGAACGCAGGGAGAGCGTCCGGCCCTTTGCTGACAGGAGGAAGTGAGAGGACATTACTGAAACCTACAATCTTATGTTGGAATTGATAAGGTGGCAGATTGCTCTTGTCAACAAGAAAATGCAGATTATGATAACTCATTGTCCTATTTTCGGAGGGTGTCATGGGTCTCGCGGCGACTGAGGCGGAATTGGCCGATAAGACACGCCGATTCATCAAAGCCGAACTTAAACGGGCCGATCTGACATATGAGGAACTGGCGAAGCGCCTTGAAAATCACGGACTTCAGGAAACCAAGGCATCGATCGCCAACAAGCTGAGCCGCGGTACTGTCGGAGCGACCTTTCTTCTTGCAACGTTGGCGGCTCTGGGGATGCAGGGCCTACGGCTTGAAGACCTATGATGGATGGACCAGAGGAAACGGAACCACCTTCAAGGGCGCAGGCATTGCGCCCTTGGGCCGTTGGGATAATAGGTCTGCTGGTAGCGTTTTGGTTTATTGGAAGTTCAGCGTCTTTTCAGGATTGCATGCGCCAACAAAATGATGAGGATGCCAAAACCGCCCTTCAGCAAAGTGGCGCCGTTGTCGGCGGCTCGATTATAAGACTGCCCTCTCGCGTTGTCTGTGCTGGCGATTTCACTGATAAAAACCAAGGGCCAATTACGGCTCTCGCGACAGTTCTGATAGCGGTCTTCACCTATATTCTGCGGAATGCCACTAAACGTCTCTGGGAGTCGGCTGAACGGCAACTCACTCAATTCCGACGATCTATCAACACTGCTGATGAGCATGCCAGTCATATGGCCGCTTCTGTGAAAGAGGCGGCTCGTGCGGCTGACGCCATTGAAAGACTTGCCACTGGCGCCGCAGCCAATATGGCCACGGTCGCAGAAATGTCCCGCACCCAAAGGGCTTTTTGGCAAATGCAAATGCGCGCCTACGTTACCGTCGTAATAGGTACCGCCGTCTATCAAGATCGGAAGGCTAACTTGCGATTTGAGGGCAAGCCGATGCTTGTCAATACTGGCCACACACCAGCCCATCGGGTGAGACAGATGATCAAGGCCGATATTCTCCCGATACCGCTGGCGCGAGACATAGACTGGAATCTCCCATCCGAGACCACACTTGGCGGCACTGTCGTTGCCCCACAACAAAACCGAATTTTGAGCGCCATGGTTCAGCGAGACATTTTCGACGGAGAAGTTGCTGACATCAAGGCCGGTAAAGGGCGGGCACTCGTCGTCTGGGGAACAGTAACATATGATGATGTTTTCGGAGTAACACACTTCACGAATTTTTGTCAGTTTTACACATGGATTGGTGCCCCCCCCAGAAGAACGAATCATGGGGTACTATAACCATGACCACAATGACGCAGATTAGGACGGCCCACATCGCCCGGCACCACATCACTTACCTCCGCCCAGGAGGTGGCGAGGCGGTCGTTGTTTTCCAAATCGACTGACATCCCGTAAACCATTGAAGTCGACTCGTGTTGCGGTTGATACATAATACCGTTTTTATCTGCGTGTATCCGCGGATATCTGTGTGCATCTGTGGTTGAATCCCTTTCGGGATATATTCCCCGCAGCTTGCTGCGCGCTTATGATGGGGCATGAGCAGCTATATCCACAAAAGCCATAATGTCACGGTATTG
>CALFNB010000280.1 GCA_937902425.1 uncultured Acetobacteraceae bacterium
ACCAAAGCGTTGATATCACGGCGCTTTTTCAGTGCATGAATCTGGCGCGAGATGGATCCATGACATTTGGCTACGCCACCGTATCGACGGACAGCTAAAGCGTGAGCGCACAGGTGCCCCTCACTGCCCGAGCCGAGGCGGGCCTGGGCGCCAGATCCGCCCGCGCCGCCCTCCAACTCAGGTGTTTCTCCGCGCCGCGTTTGATGATAGCCCGCGTGCCATGACCGACGATCCGCCCAACCCCGCCCTGCTGCCCGCCGGCCTGCGCGACCTGCTGCCGCCCGACGCCGAGACCGAGGCCTCGGCGGTCGAGGCGTTGATGGATGTGTTCGCCGCGCACGGCTACCAGCGGGTCAAGCCGCCGCTGCTGGAATTCGAGGACGGTCTGCTGGCCGGCTCCGGCGCCGCCGTGGCGGAGCAGACGTTTCGCCTGATGGACCCGGACAGCCAACGCATGATGGGCCTGCGCGCCGACACCACGCCGCAGGTGGCGCGGATCGCGGCCACGCGGCTGATCAACGCGCCTCGCCCGTTGCGGCTGTCCTATGCCGGGCAATGCCTGCGGGTGCGCGGCTCGCAGCTCGACCCGGACCGCCAGATCGCGCAGGCGGGGATCGAGCTGATCGGTCACGACAGCCCGGACGCGGACGCCGAGATCATTCTGGTGGCGGCCGAGGCGCTCGCCGCGATCGGCCTGAGCCGGATCAGCTTCGACCTGACCCTGCCGATGCTGGCCCCGGCGATGATGGATGCGGCCGGCATCAGCGGCGCCGCGCGCACCGCGCTGGCACGCGCGCTGGACCGCAAGGACGCCGCCGAGGTGGCCGCGCATGGCGGCGTCCTCGCGCCGGTGCTGACGGAATTGCTGCTCGCCTCCGGGCCGGCCGACCGGGCCCTGGCGACGTTGCGCGCGGCGGAACTGGGGGTCGTGGGCGGTGCGCTCGCGGCCCGCCTGGCCGACGCGGTGGCGGCGATCCGCACCCGGAACCAGACGTTGCGGCTGACCGTCGATCCGGTCGAGTTCCGCGGCTTTCGTTACGAGAATGGCGTGTCCGTCAGCATCTTCGCCCCCGGCAAGCATGAGGTGCTCGGCCGCGGCGGCCGCTATATCTGCGGCGACGGCGAACCCGCGACCGGGCTGACACTGTACCCCGACGCGATTTTGCGGGTCGCCCCAAAGCGCGAGGCTCGCACGCGAGTGTTCATCCCCGTCGGCTCCAGCCAGGCCAGGGCGGCGGCGTTGCGGCGGGAGGGTTTTGCCACTGTGGCGGCGCTCGCGGCCACGAGCGATGATCTGGCGGAGGCCGCGCGGGTGGGCTGCACCCATGTGCTGAACAATGGTACCGTTCATCCCCTTGGGCATCCCCTTGGGCATCCCCTTGGGGCGGCCGATCGTTGCTGAAACACACACCGGAGACTGACGCGTGGCAAATGTCGCCGTGATCGGCGCCCAATGGGGCGACGAGGGCAAGGGCAAGGTGGTGGACTGGCTCGCCAGCCGGGCCGATGTCGTGGTGCGGTTCCAGGGCGGTCATAACGCGGGTCATACGTTGGTGGTTGGCAACGAGACCTACAAGCTGGCGCTGCTGCCCTCGGGCCTGGTGCGCGGCAAGCTTTGCATTATAGGCAATGGCGTCGTGGTCGATCCCGAGGCGCTGCTGGCGGAGATTGCCCGGGTCCAGGTGCAGGGTCTGAAAGTTTCACCGGAAACTTTGCGTATCGCCGAGAACGCGACACTGATCCTGCCATTCCATCCCGCTTTGGACAAAGCGCGGGAAGCCGCGCGTGGCGAGGCGAAGATCGGCACCACCGGCCGCGGCATCGGACCGGCGTACGAGGATCGGGTGGCTCGCCGCGCGATCCGCGTCGCCGATCTCGCCGAACCGGAAACGCTGGCGCTCAAGCTCGATGAATTGCTGCGGCACTACAACACGCTGCTGCGCGACCTGGGCGCGGAGACGTTCACCAAGGAGGCGATGCTGGCGCACCTGATCGCGCTCGCGCCGAAAATCCTGCCGTTCGCCGAGCCAGTGTGGGAGCGGATGGACACTCTGCGCAAGGAGGGCAAGCGCATCCTGTTCGAGGGCGCGCAAGCGGTGATGCTGGACGTCGATCACGGCACGTATCCGTTCGTTACCTCGTCAAACACCGTCGCCTCGTCGGCCGCGTCCGGTTCCGGTATCGGTCCCTGGGCGGTCGGCTTCGTACTGGGCATCGCCAAGGCTTATTCCACTCGGGTGGGGTCGGGTCCGTTCCCCAGCGAACTGCACGATGCGACCGGGCAGCTTCTGGGCGACCGCGGGAATGAATACGGCACCAATACCGGACGGCGGCGGCGCTGTGGCTGGTTCGACGCGGCGATGGTGCGGCAGGCGGTGAAGATCGGCGGCATCCAGGGGATCGCGCTGACCAAGATCGACGTGCTGGACGGGTTGCCGGAGCTTCGGATTTGCACCGGCTATCGGATCAACGGCGTGCCGTTCCGGCATTTGCCCGCCGGCATGGCGGCGCAGGCGGCGGCGGTGCCGGAATATGAAACGATCGAGGGCTGGTCAGGATCCTGCAGAGGCGCGCGGTCGTGGGTCAATCTGCCGGCGCAGGCGATCAAATACGTGCGCCGGATCGAGGAACTGGTGGAGGCGCCGGTGACGCTGGTGTCCACCAGTCCGGAACGGGACGATACGATTTTGGTGCGGGATCCGTTCGAGGGGTAGGGGGACCGGCCGCTGGCTCGTCGTGGCGATAAAACGGTGGAGGACGAATTAACAGAAGATATATTCCGCGGCAAATCAATCAACCAACCTGCCGGGATGGCGAGAGCGAGGCAGTTTACCGCGTCTATATGTCGATCAGGATATTGATGGTCTTGCTGTCCGGCCCTGGCGATCGGCGTAGCCTGTCGAGTATTTCGAGGTAGCGGCATATCAGTTTCACCTCTCCAGGCTCGACGCCCGCCTGACGCGCGAGTTCGTCGTCATCCAACCCCGGCGAGCGTCGCAGGGTTGCCATCACACGGTCGGTATTCGTCGGCATCAGGGAACCTCCTGAGCGACGCGCCAGTGATGAAAACCAGACGGAGGAGTCCCGCAACGGGAGCAGAATGAGCCCAGGAACCGCACGATCGTTTGAACCGGCACACAGGCGTCGGAGTGACCCGCCGCAATGGCCGCGCGCGGCATGAAAGGGATCGTGGCATCCTCTGGATGCGGAACGAGTGCCGTGCCGCCATACTTCTCGATTAGCCGCAATCCGGTTGCCCCATCACCGCCCCTCCTCGCACAACAACGCCGATGACCCGCACCCCACAGGTTTCGGCGGCGGAGACAAACCAGGGCTCAGCGTCCCACCAGTCTTGATTGTGACCCAGTTGCGGGGGTGTTGTCGGTAATGTAGATTACCAACCAAGCTGCGGCTCGCATTTTACCCATACGTTTTTGGCAGGTGGAATGCGATGCGCGCCCTGACCAACTGATAACATTCACAAGACGCCGCCACGAGGCCCGGTCGATCAAGTATCGTGACCTGGCGCCGGCCGCGCGCGATCAAGCCGGCACGTTCCAACTCCCGGGCAGCATTCGTGATGCTTGGCCTCTGGACCCCCAGCATTTCGGCGAGCAGGTTCTGAGTGATCTGCAGTGCGTCATCGTCGCCGCGGTCACGCATCATGAGCAGCCAACGCGCCAGCCGTTCCTTCAGGCTGTGTGCACCATTGCAGGCCACTGACACCATCACCTGCTCAAGAAAGGCCTGGATGTAAGCATACATGAGACTTCGGAAGGCTGGCATCGACGCCATGGCCCCTGTGAACGTCGCGCGCGACATCCTTGCCGCGTCTCCCGGGATCTGGCCGAGAAGCCGGACGGAGGAAACCTTGGCACCGAAGACGGCTTGCACAGCCGAGCAACCCTCCCTGCCGATCGTTGCCATCTCAATGATACTACCGTCGGCATAAACAGCCACCACGGAAACGACACCACTGTCGGGGAAGAATACATGGTCGAGCGGACTATCAGCGTCCATCAAGACCTGGTCGCGCTGGCAGCGAATGTGTTCAAGCTTTGGCATAAGCCGCTCGAGATTGGAGGATGGCAGGGCGAGTAAAAGCCGATTGCGGGGCCAATTTGATGGAGCACTCATATGCTTTAAATGGTGCTCGCCATGGGACAGACAACTCCTGTCAAATTAAGTAGAAGTACCAATATGCCAGGCGTCAAGGCCGGTCTTACCTTTGGTGATGCTACGATATGGCATGTTCAACATCGTAAAGACACCTCGGCGCTCGGCTTCATTCCGATCGAGAATCTCAGATGCGATTTCACTCAATTCCGAGCGATCGCCACGCGTTACGAAAAGACTCCCAGGAACTTCCTCGTCGCAATCTGCCTGGCCGTTAGCCGACTGGAGTTCCTGAGAGGCAGGTTCGAAAACCACCTGTGCGGAGTGCGACCGGGTGGTCGGCATGTCAGACGGCAGCAGGGTCGAGGGTGACCAACCGCGGTGTGTCGGTCTCGTGCTTCGATACCTCGTCGAGTAGCTGCCAGATCAATGTGGGCTGCATCGGCACATCCGGGTCGTTCAGCAGCCGGTCCAGCTCATCGAGCTTCTGCCCATAATCGTCGTCCGTCATGCATTGCATCTCCGTGTAGTTGCCTACGTGCCTTGACCGATAAGCAGCACCACAAAGTATCAAGCCAACCAAAACCGTGAATGCCACCAGCGGCACAATGGTCCGCGTCGCCCGATGCCGATTATCAACCGGTCCTCTCGTGTCAAACTATCGCATAGACGAAGCCAGCCCGACATTTAAGAGTCGGAAACTACTCAGACCGACGCCCGTCGCATCGCGCCGAGAGCCCATATAAGGAGGAGTTGTCAGAGGAAAAAGCACGGCAATGAAAACAGAGGGCTGCCCGTCCAGTAAGTCAGTCTTATGGCTTGCCAGCCTGGGCGTGTCCTGGCGGGCCGGATGCCACGGCAAGGGCGCGCGGGGCCGAATGCGTCTCCGCCCATCGGAACGTTTTCCTGACGGCGATATCGACCATCGTTGCATACTCCGTGATCGCGACGCGGACAGGCTCACAATCTACGTGAAGGGCCGTCCAGACGGTCATTACCAATGCCTGCCTGGGCACGGCAAGCCGCCGCCGCGGGTATCGTTACACTCCGCACTGATTCGCCTGAACCAGTTCGTTAGGCGACGCCCAACAATAAGTGCGTCATCGGTACGGCTCACTTCGACATTATCCCC
>CALFNB010000281.1 GCA_937902425.1 uncultured Acetobacteraceae bacterium
AAACAGCGAGGAGCCAAAGATCCTTGATGAAGCGGAGTCGGTCCGCGGCAGCCTGCCGAGCCGGTTATGCGATCCGAAAATCGCCGCCGATCTGTTCCATCAATGCATGGACGAGTCGCTGCTGTGCGATGATCTCGGCATCAACATCGTCTCGATCGAGCATCATGCCGGGATCAACAGTCTGTACGGCGCCAGTCCGATCGTGCTCGGCGCATTGGCGCGGCAGACCCGGAACGTGCGTGTTTTGTCGCAAGGCACGTTGATTTCCATCCGCACGGATCCGGTCCGCGTGGCCGAGGAATACGCGACGGCGGATGTGTTGTTGCGCGGACGGCTGGATATCGGTTTCGTCAAATCCGGCGACAGTGAAATGGCTTCCGGCAACGCGAACCCGGTGGGCAATCTGGAACGCTTCTGGGAAGCCATCGACCTGATCACCAAGGCGTTACAGAATCAGGACGGCCCGATGCGCTGGGAAGGCAAGCATTTCGCACATCGGCATATCAATCTGTGGCCGAGGCCGTACCAACAACCGCATCCGCCGATGTGGACGGCCACCGGCGATCCGGACACGTCACGGGAAGTCGGCCGGCGAGGAATGGTGAATTCCGTCGTGCTGCGAGGCATCGACGGCACCAGGCGCGCCTGGACCGCCTATCGCGACGCACGGGCAGAATCTGGGCTACCGCCGCCCGCGCTCGATCGTTTCGCGTACTGCGGATTTGTTTACGTCGGCGACACCGATGAGGAAGGCGTTTCCGTCGGATCGAAACTGCTGTGGTTCCTCAATACCAGTCTGAAGCAGGCACCGCAGTTTTCGAAGTTCCTGCCGGGCCGGATGGCGCCGGAAATGGCACCTCAGGTGTACCGCACGAAGCCGCGGCCGGGCGAGGCGCCAGTCGCGCGGCCGGCCGATGGCCTGATCGGCATGACCGCGGAACAGGCGATCGCGCGTCAGATCATGTTCGCCGGCAATCCGGACACGGTGACCCGGCAAATCATGGCGGCATACGACGCGCTTGGCGGCTTCGGGCATCTGATCTTCATCGGCCGCTCCGGCTTTCTGACGCATGCCGAAGCGGAGAAGAGTCTCAGGCTGCTGGCGAAGGAGGTCCTGCCGCGATTGCGGGAAGCGACCGCCGTCACAACCCCTTGATCCGTTTCATCGCCGCGCTGTAGCCGCTGTAAAGAATGTCCGCATCACTGGAATATGCCAGCAGCGTCACGCCGGCTTCCTTCCAGCGTTGCATTTCCTCAAAGCTGCCAACCAGCATCGCGGCGACCTTGCCGTGCTTCCTGGCCGCCGCCAGGATTTGATCGCGCTTTTCATCCAGCACGCGGCCCTGCTCCGGCGTCCCCGCCACCCCAAGATCCTGAGCCAAATCGGCTGGCCCGATGGTCAGCGCATCGATCCCAGGCATCGCGGCGATTTCGTCCAGGTCGTCGAATGCGCGCGCGGTTTCGAACATCACCGTCACGAACACCTGCCGGTTGGCATGCGCGCGCCGTTCCATCAACGGAACGGTGTGATTGAAGTCGGTCGCGGCACTCAGGCCACCGTTGCCGCGTAGTCCCATCGGTGCGTAGCGCGACGCGTCGACAATCTCTCGCGCGTGCTCCGCGTTCTCCACCTGCGGGCAATGCAGGTTCCACACGCCGTTGTCCAACAGCCGTGTAATCCACTCGCGATTCGCTTTCGGCGGGCGCACGGCGATCGGGAAATTCAGCGCACGCGCCAGCACCGCCAGGTCGGCGATCTTTTCAATCGTGAGCGCGGTGTGCTCCATGTCCACGCGAGCGAAGTCCAGCCCGGCGGATTGCATCAGCGACAGGATCGCCGGATTGCGCACCATCGTCAGCCAGGTGCCGATCTGTGGCTCGCCACGTTCCAGTCCCGCGCGCATTGTATTGATGTGCATCGTTTTCAACTCCCCAGACGGGTGATGCGGCCGGCGGTCAAACCGCCATCGATGACCAGTTCCGAGCCGGTCATATGGCTCGACTGATCGGAGGCCAGGAACAGGATGCCGTTGGCGATTTCCTCGGCCTGCCCAGGTTTGCCGAGAGGTACGGAACCGGCGGCGATTTTGTCGGGATCGAGTGGCGCGTTCGCCCCTTTCGGTAACTTGGTCCAGATCGGTGTCGCGATGATCCCCGGGTGCACCGAGTTCACCCTGATCCCATCTTTCGCCTGCGCGCATTCCAGCGCCATGGACTTGGCGAACAGCCGCACCGCGCCTTTGGAGGCGCTGTAGCCGGCGAGCCCGGCGGAGCCGCGTAAACCGGCGACGGATGACAGCATGATGATGGAACCGCCGCGGCCGGCGCGCCGCATCGCCGGAATACAATACTTGACCGAAAGGAACACGCCGTCGACGTTGATCGCCATCTGCCGCCGCCAGTCCGTCAGCGACATGTCGATCGCCGGCCCCATGATGCCGATGCCGGCGTTGGCGACCAGGATGTCCAGCCGGCCGAACCGTTTCTCAGCCGTCTCCACCACGCCAGGCCACGCCGTGTCATCGGTGACATCGTGATGGACATAGACGCCGCCGATCTCCTTCGCGAGCGCCAGTCCCGCCGTATCGTCGAGATCGGTCAGCAGGAGTTTCGCGCCCTCACGCGCCAGGACCCGCGCGGTCGCGGCGCCGATGCCGGATGCGGCGCCCGTGATGATGCCGGCCCGGCCGTCCAATTGTCCCATGGTTTCCTCCATCGATGCGGTCATTCCAACAGACCGGCCCGAAGCGGGCAAGGACCGGTCTGGTTCAGCTTCCAGCCGCGGCTACACTCGTCCAAACGAACCAGAGGACACACCATGCTCAATGGCAAATCGGCGCTGATCACCGGCTCCCTGGGTGGCATCGGCCTCGCCACGGCGAAAGCGCTGGCGGCGCTTGGCTGCGACGTGATGCTGAACGGGTTCGCCGACGCCGACACGATCGCCGCCCGCGTCGCCGAGATCGCGGCGTTGGGCGTGCGCGCCGCGCATCACAACGCCGATCTGCGCGATCCGGCGCAAATCGGCGCGTTGATCGCGGCCACGACAACTGCGCATGGCGCCCCCGACATCGTGGTCAACAACGCCGTCGTTCGTTACTTCGGCGCCGTGGAGAACTTCGCCCCCGAGCAGTGGGACGAGGCGCTGGCGGTCAATCTCTCGGCCCCGTTCCACACACCATCCGGCTGTCGCTGCCGGCGATGCAGGCGAACGGCTGGGGCCGGATCATCAACATGGCCTCGATCTACAGCCATTTCGCCACGGTCAATCGGATCGACTACATCACGACCAAGACGGCCTTGCTCGGCCTCACGCGCGCGGTGGCGCTGGAATGCGCGCGGACCGCGATCACCTGCAACGCGGTCTGTCCGGGCACGGTGCTGACCCCGGCGATCGAGTGGCGGTTGCGCCAGGAGATGCAACGCGACGGAACCACGTTCGAGGACGCGGAAGCAAGCTTCCTGTCGATCCGTCAGCCGTCGCGGCGCTTCGTCAAGGACGACGACGTCGCCGGCCTGATCGCGTTTCTGTGCGGTCCGCACAGCGGCGACATCAACGGGGCCGCGTTCCCCATCGATGGCGGCTGGCTGGCGGGACGTTAGCGGATCGTTTCCCAGTAACCGGTTTCCACGTCCAACCGGTCATGCTCCAGGCCGCGGAAATCGCCGCGCGAGACAACGCCGACGATCTTGCCTTCATCGACGACCGGGATGTGGCGAAAGCCGCCGTCCCGCATGACCCGCAAAGCGTCGATCGCGGTGCGGCCGGGCGGCATGGTGTGCGGATCCTTCGTCATCGCCGAACGCAACGTCGTGGCGCCCGGATCCTTGCCGGCGGTGACGATGCGCACCAGATCGCGTCCGGTGAAAATCCCGGCGAGCGCGCCCTTCGCATCGGTCACCAGCACGGCGCCGATCTTTCGATTGTGCATCTCCTCACAAGCGTCGCGAACCGATGTCGTGGCCGGCATCGTCACGGGATGCTGGTGGCGGATGATCTCATCCATTCGGCGATTGGTCATGGCATGCCTCCTACCTGGGAACCACGGTGACGGTACGGTGACAGCGCCGCATTGACCGGGATCAATCGACGATGGCGGCCCCAGGGGCGGCATGAGGGGCGGCACACACCGGTTGCGCGGGTCACCACTCCGCGGCAACACTCGGCGCGACCAGCAAGGAGCGGCAGCATGTACGAACAGCACGTCAGCGTCACCACGAAACACGGCGTCATGCCATCGTTCGTCGCCTGCCCGGACGGCGCGGGCCCATTCCCCGCGATCATCTTTTACATGGATGCGCCAGGCACGCGTGAGGAATTGCGCAACATGGCGCGCCGGATCGCCCGCCATGGCTATTTCTGCATCCTGCCGCACATGTATTACCGTCTCGGCACCGTGCTGTTCGACATTCCCCGGCGCACCGACGCCATGTCGGCGGTGATCCGCGCCTCCATGAACAGCATTACCAACGAACTCGTCACCGACGACACCTCCGCCATGCTCGGCTGGCTCGATGCCAACGACCGCGTCAAACCTGGGCCGGTCGGCTGCGTCGGTTACTGCATGAGCGGACAATACATCACCACGGTGTCCGCTCGCTTCCCGCATCGGATGGCCGCCGCCGCGTCGCTGTATGGCGTGAGGATCGTTACCGACCAACCGGATTCGCCGCATCTGCTGGTCGATAAGATCAAGGGCGAGCTGTACTACGCGTTCGCCGAACATGACGCGGGGGTGCCGGCCAATGTGATCCCGGACCTGACGGCGGCGCTGGCGAAGACCGACGTCAAGAACACCATCAAGATCTTCCCCGGCACCCATCACGGCTTCGCCTTCCCCGAGCGTGCGGTCTACGAAACCGTCGCCTCCGAGCAGACCTGGGCCGATATGTTCGCCATGTGGGATAAACATCTGAAATAGCCGAAAAGAGGCTAATTCCTTCGTAGCAGATACGTAGCAGATCAAGGTTAACGTAGCACCTGGGGATAGAAAACAAAACTGCAAAACGTCGCTCATACCCTACACATCGGACAACTATGATATCGTCGCTATTTGCCCATACAGGTAAGAGTGACGACAACGACATGCATCCCAGCATCAACGCCCACAAAAGTCCCTTCATCGTCGTCGTTTCCCAGAGGTGTGACGCGGGGTCATCACCTATCCTTGAACCCAAGAGCCTTCCTGGCAAGGGCGGCGTCTCTCTCAATCTTCTGATGCAGTTGCTCTGTGCACAATGTTTCCCTTGTCTCAGGTCGAAGTCCCAACGCCCTAATTTCTGAGTCCCGGTTCTTCTGCATGTCTTCAAATCCGTTCCGCCCTTGTTCACGTCGCGCTGCGTCTTTCAGGTTGGCGAGATACGCCCGAACCTTCGGCTCGTCGTCTGTCTTTCGCCAGCCGCACAGTTCCGCGCGCTTAATACGGGTTCCGAGCGTTAGAAGCGCATTGTAAGCCTCCCTGACGCCAGGTCCACAAAGAGCGGTAACGGGGGAGGTTTCGAAGCCTGCCAAATCACAATCCCAGGTCGAATATTCAATTTCGTCGCCTGCT
>CALFNB010000282.1 GCA_937902425.1 uncultured Acetobacteraceae bacterium
ATCGTGGTGACCGCGTTATCGGGCTTCGTCGCGGTCGGTGTCGGCGGTTTTGAATTGGTCGGATTGCTCGCGGCGCACGCGGGAAGCGCGATTGGTCACGCGCCGTTTGGCACCCGGATGCTGAATGCGATGGATCTCGCGGGTCCGTTCGCCGGGTTCGCCGTGGTGGCCGTATTGCTGTTGCTATGGGGCGGCGCCGCGCTTGCCTTGCGTTTGTGGCCCAAGGTGGCTGAATAATATCAATCGCGCGGCTTGCGTTTCCGGCGCTTGCTCTGCCTAATGCGCGGATGACCATCAGGTCGATTCCGAAGCTGTTCAGCACGGTGATTCGATGCGCTCGATGCATGCGGTTCGTTTGATCGCGGTGGCCGCGGTCCTGATAGGTTGGTCGTTGGCGCGAGTCCGGGCCGACAACCAAGAGGATCCGCTCGACCGGGCCGTGGCGGCCTTTCAGAGTGGCGACGCGACGGGCGCCCTGGCGTTGATCGAGGGCGTTCTCGCCCATTCGCCGCAAGACGAAACCGCGTTGTATTACTCGGCCCTTGTCAATTTCCGAATGGGAAATGCCGATGCGGCACGTGGCCGGCTTGAACGCGTGGTCAGGCTCTCAGGCAATTATTTCGCGGCGTGGGAGTTGATGGTGCAGGTGACGCAGGCGCAGGGCGATCTGGCGCGGCGGAATGAGGCGATCGCGCGGCTGAAGATCGCGATCTCGACCGCGATCGATCCGACAATCCGGTCCACGGGTAGCTTTATCCGCGATCGGATCCCGGTTGGCGCTGGCGCGATATCGGCGGTCGATTATTTCACACGCGGCGGCAGCGATTTCACGCGATACGTGTTTGCTCCAGGCGACCCGCGGATGGACTCGGATCACGGTCTGCTGCTGCGCACGGATCAGATCAGCACCGAAAATTGGAGTGACACGGCGCTGCTGGCGCAGGACAAGCAACTGTTTCACCTGGACCTTGTGTATCCAAAGCCTGAAGGCGGGGACAACGTCGCGATTTATCAATATTACGTTGGCGAACCGGATTACGATACCGTGCGCGCCGAGGTGATGAAAATCCTGCGCGGTGAGGTGCAACCCTTATCCGGAGAAGCCGACAGTCTGGCGGGCATCCTGAAGCGGTGACATCGTGGCCCGGGGCAAACGATAAGCGGGAATGTCATGTCGATCACGACCGCGTCGCGACCGGCAACGCCGGTGGTGCGCACGCACCCCGACACGGGCCGGAAGTCGCTGTATATCAGCCGCGATCGCATGGACCACATCGTTGGCATGGATCGCGCGGAGGGCCACCGGCTGATCGACGACCTGACCGCGCACGCGATTCAGCCGCGGTTCGTTTATCGGCACAAATGGCGGACCGGCGATCTGGTGATCTGGGACAATCGTTGTCTGATCCACAAGGCGAATGGCGATTATCCCGATGGTGCGCGCCGGTTCATGCGGCGGACCATCGGGATGGGCGATGTTCCGGTTTGACATCGACGGCCGCCACCGCCGGCTCGTGATCCGCGGCCCGGCCTGAGCGGGTCTTGACGGCTGTCAGCTGCCATCCGCGACCCAGTAATCCTCGAAGAACATGTCCTGCCACCGTGTGGGCGCGACCTTGATCATGCCGACGCGGTGCATGAAGGTCGCGATCGCGAAGATGCCGCGCGGTGTCGCTTCAAACCGATCATTCAGCTTGCGGATGATTTCCGTCGCCTCCGCCGCGTCGACTTTCTCCCGAGCCAACGCCAGGTACGCGGCGGCCGCACGGGCCGGATCGGCGTGGATCAACGCCATCGCATCATCCAGAGCGGCACGGAATTCGCGCATCGTCGTCGGATTCTGATCGTGAAACTTCCCCGTGGTCCACAGCATCCCATGCGTCAATGGACCCGGGAAAATATCTTCCTTGGTCAGCACGACATGCGCGCCGGGCATTTTCAGCTCCTCATCGTAAAACGGGGAGCTGGTGAAATGCGCGTTCACCTCGCTTCGGCCCGACAGCATCGCGATCAGCGCGTCTGGATGCGCCATGCCGACCATCAGCGGGTCAAGCCGGTCATGCTGCCCAGTACCCCAGGTTTTCTCGGCCATCATCTCCAGCAGGATCGCCTGGATCGAGGCCTTCGGCGCCGGCAGAGCGATCCGGTCCGCGCTGGTGAAATCCCGGATGGTATGCACATTCGGATTGCGACTGATCAGCATACCCGGCAGCGAACCGTAAGCGGCGATGCCTTTGACATCCACCGTGCCGCGGCCTTTCGCCCATAGCGTCACGAACGCCGGAATGCCGGTGCCCGCGATGTCGATGTTGCCGGACAGCACGCCGTCAGTCAGCACCGAGCCATTCGCCGAAACGATCCATTCCACTTTCAGGTCGTGGCCGTCATCTTTGGCCCGCTGCTCCAGCATCTTCTCGTGGTTCATCACGTTCAGCGCGAGATACGTCATGCCGGGTTGGATACCGATCCGAACCGTACTCACCTCGGCGCCAGCCAGTACAGGTGGCAACAGCATCGCCACCGCGAGCAGGTAACGGATCATGACGGTTCTCCCCCTTACGATTATCGTGCCGCTGACACCTCAGACCGCGATCCGGCCGAGGATCGCGCGCGATTCGTCAGGGATCGGCACCGGCCGCTGTGCGCCGCGCTCGACGAACACGTGAACGAAGTGCCCCTCGGCCGCCGCCAGATCGTCGTCGTCGCGGAACACACCGATCTCGTACCGCACCGAACTGCGCCCGATCTGAGCCACCCGGATGCCAACCGCCACCCGGTCGGGAAACGCCAGCGAACTGTGGTAGCGGCAGGCGACCTC
Source organism: uncultured Acetobacteraceae bacterium (assembly GCA_937902425.1). GTDB lineage: Bacteria > Pseudomonadota > Alphaproteobacteria > Acetobacterales > Acetobacteraceae > Rhodopila. Next base: position 2,819 of record CALFNB010000282.1, read on the forward strand.
GGCGACGACACAGTGGGTCGGCCCCTCCAGCAACCCCACGACCTTTTCGGTCATCTCGAAACAGGTCACCGCGGTGTCGAAGAACGAGAAATAATTGACGTTGTTGACGTGCTGGAACGCATCATTGTCCATCCATCGCGTGGTGATGGCGTGAAACCAGCGGTAGTCGGCGCGGCGGCCGGGCGGCGGGCGGCTCATGCGAAGGTCTTCGGTCCGGTGATCGATCCCCGCAATCAACCCGATCCCGCCGCCGTCGTCCATCGCCGCTTCCGCCGCTTCCCCCGCTTCACCGGGCGCGGCCCACTGGGCGCGGCCCACTGGGCGCGGCCCACTGGGCGCGGCATGGACACACGGTCCCGGCCACGTTAAGCGGGCGCCCGCCACCTGGAGAGATCCCCTTCGTGCCGTTCCGCCTCCCCTCGCGCCGCATGGTTCTCCTGGGCGTGGCCATCCTGCTCCCGCTCCCCCGGCCCGCCGCGGCGCATGCGATCCTCGAGGCGAGCGAACCGGCGAATGGCGCGCAGGTGCCGGCCGGCGCCGTGACACTCCGGCTTCGCTACAACAGCCGCATCGACCGGGAGCGGTCCGGTCTGACATTGACCCGGCCCGATCGCACGAAGCTCGCTTTGCCGATCGACCCCCAGGGACCGCCCGATATCCTGACCTCGACCGTCACACTGACGCCGGGCGCTTATGTCGTGCGCTGGCAGGTGCTCGCGGTCGACGGCCACATCACCCGCGGCGACGTGGCGTTTACCGTGACGGGACCCTGATCGCGTGGAATTGTTGATCGATCTGTTCGGCTACCTGTCGATCATCGTGCACGGGCTGACGATCCTGGCGCAATCGATGGCGCTTGGCGGCGTGCTGTTCCTGGTGCTGCTCGCCCGCCCGCTGCTGCGCGTGATCGGCACCGGCGTGGCGCGCCGCACGGCAACGTTGGCCGCCTGGAGCGCCGTGGGCCTGGTGGTCGCCGAGACCGTGACGGTCGCGTTGCAGGCCGCCGTGCTGATGGGCACGCTGGACATCGGCATCGTGATGACCCTGACCGCCAACGCGGCGCTGGCCGGCATCGTGAAGATCGTGGCGAGCGCGCTGCTCGCGGTGCTGCTGCTCCGCCGCGGCCACGACGCGCAAGGAGCGGCGTTGTTGGTTTTGTGCGGCATCGTGCTGGCGGCGGCCACGCTGACCACGCATGCCGCCGCGCGACTGGACGACCGGGGACCGCTGCTTGCCGCCGCGTTCCTGCACCAGGCCGGCGCGGCTATCTGGATCGGCGGCATCCCCAGCTTCATCGCGGCCCTTGCCTGGGTTGACGACGGTGTCGCGTCGCGCGCCATCGGCAGCCGGTTCTCCCGCATGTCGATGGTGGGGGTCGCCTGCATCCTGGCCAGCGGCATCCTCATGAGCGTGTTCTATATCGGCGACTGGGAAGGGTTTTACGGCACCGCCTACGGCGTCATGGTCGGCGCCAAAATCGGCCTGTTGCTGATGCTGCTCGCTCTGGGCGGGCTGAATTTCCTGTCGGTGGAGCGGTTGCGCGCCAACCCGTCAACACCGGTCAACCGCCTGCGCCGTTGCGCCGAGGCCGAGATCGGCATCGGTGTCGCGGTGTTCTTCGCCGCCGCCTCATTGACCTCGGTCCCCCCCGCCGTCGACCTCACGCAGGACCGTGCCACCTGGGCCGACATTGTGACCCGCAATCTTCCCCAATGGCCGCGGTTCACCAGTCCGGATCACGATACACTGGCGATCCCGGCGCTACAGGCGAAACTCGATGCCGAGGCTGCGCATCACGCCGCCCAACCGAGCGTGGCGTTCGTGCCGGGGGCGGGGGAGCTGCCGCCGCGCAACGCCGAGGACATCGCGTGGTCGGAATACAATCACCACTGGTCCGGCCTGTTCGTGGTCGCCATCGGCTTGCTGGCTTTGCTCAATCGAGCCGACGTCGGGTGGGCGAAGCATTGGCCGCTGCTGTTTCTGGGCCTCGGCGCGTTTCTGTTCCTGCGCTCCGATCCCGAGGTCTGGCCTCTGGGCGATATCGGCGTGTTCGAGAGCCTGCGCGATATCGAGGTCCTGCAGCACCGTGTGTTCGTGCTGCTGATCGTCGGGTTCGCGCTGTTCGAGTGGCGGGTGAGGGCGGGGAACTGGCGAAGCCACAGCGCCGCGCTGGTGTTTCCGCTGATGTGCGCGGCTGGCGGCACGCTGTTGCTGACCCATGGTCACGCCATTTCCAACGTGAAGGAACAGTTGCTGATCGAGGTCACGCATACGCCGCTGGCGCTCGCGGGGATCGTCGCGGGGTGGGCGCGCTGGCTGGAACTGCGGCTGGATCCGGCGGGTAGCCCGATGCTGCGCCGGGTCGCTGGGTGGGTGTGGCCGGTGTGTCTGGTGCTGTGCGGGCTGATTCTGCTGGATTATCGGGAGGCTTGAGCGAGGTCCAGACATACGGGCCCCCTGGGGCAGACCGGCCCGCGAACGAGCCGGTCCAGCCCCTGTCGCATCTTTATGATGATCTTGACTTTGCAGGGTCGCCGAGAGAAGGCCGCCGGGCATTGGCCGGAATCAATACAGTTCAGAGTCGATGCCCAGGCGCCGCGGATCAATGACCTTGCGCAACTCATCGCGGCGACGCCCGTCAGGCCGCCACCCACCCCGTCATCATCGCCAGCCGCAGCGTCACCGGCACGCGCCCATCGTCCCCGCGCATCGCCGCCAACGCCGACGGAAACAGCTCCGTCGGCGCCGTCCCCCGCGCCCGCGCCCGCACCGCGTTCGTCTCCCCCGCCGCGCGCAGATCGCGCAACAATTGCAAAGGGTCCGCGTAACGCACGACAATCTCCTCCATATCTACAACCGGTGCCGAAAAGCTCGCCCGCTGCAACAGCCCCGCGCAGTCCCTTAAATTCGGAAACGGCGAAACTCTGGGCGACGCCCCTTTCGACAGCGACAATTCCGTTTCCGTCAGGGCTGTCCGTAATTCCGCCAAACTCCCCAGCACTGGCATCGACGCCAGAAACAATCCATCCGGCCGTAGCGCTCGCCGCAACTGGATCAGCGCGCCGGGCAAATCGTTGATCCAGTGCAGCGACAAACTCGCTACCACCAGATCGAACGAGCCGGGCGCGAATGGCAGGAACTCCTCGTCGGCCACAACCGCCGAACCGTTCAGCCGTGCCATCGGCTCCGACAAATCGCTCGATACCACCGCGATCCCGCGCGCGCGCAACAACGGCGCGACGACGCCGCGACCACCGACATCAAGCGCCAGGCTGAACCCGCCGGTCATGTCGTCCAACCGATCCAGTAACCGCTCGGCTCCGTCGCGCAGTAAGTCCTCGACCGACCCGATCGTCGCGGCCGCCCGGTCGCGATGACGGCGCACCGCCCGTCGATCGAACACCAGCATTGAATCCATAACGGCAACCTCAGAGCAATCGCTCGTGCGTGAGGAAGCACCGGGGTTTCACCCCCCTGGGCCGCGAAGAGCGGACCAGGCCCGACCAAGGGGCGCCGCCCCTTGGATCCCCGCCAAGGGCAGTGGCCCTTGGAACCATTAATTTGGTTGGTTCTCTGAGGAGGGCCAACCAATGGACAGATTTCAAAGGGACTCGCCCTTTGACGGAGGTCCAGGAGGCAGCGCCTCCTGGTGGGTTTCAGGGCGAAGCCCTGACGCGTGCCGACGTCCACGCAT
>CALFNB010000283.1 GCA_937902425.1 uncultured Acetobacteraceae bacterium
TCCGTCAGGGCGCGGGCGACACAGTATTGAATGCTGAACTTCGCGGCGAGCGGTGTGCGCGGATCGGGGTTATCGGTGTGCGGCAGGCGGCGAAGATGCGGCATCACTTCAATCGTCGCGACCTCATCCGGGCGGAGGTCGTGTGTCTTCGCCAAATGAAGCATGCGATTGATCGACGCATGCGTGCTGCCGCAACACGGGTAGGGCTTAAGCCCAGGTTCGCCGGACCCTTCGCATTCGGGCGGCGCATACCAATCCCCCAACATCCTGCTGGTATCGTACGTTCCTGGGCCGTTGAACACCTCCAGGAACCCTTGCTTGTGTTCGAAGGTACCCGCATTGGCCGTGAAACCGGCACGCGCCATGTACGCGGCGAACAGACCGTTGCGCGAAGCGTGACCGACATGCAGCGGTTTCGTCATCGTGCCGAAATTCGCCTTCAGGCCCGATGCCAGCGATGCGGCGAGGCCCAGTGCGGCCGCGGTCTGGTCGATCGTCAGACCGAGCAGGCGTGACGCGGCCGCGACAGTGCCGAAAATGCCGATCGTCGCCGTGGGATGCCAGCCCTTATCGTAATGATGGAAATGCACGCCACGCGCGATCCGGCATTCGGTTTCATAACCCACGACATATGCCAGCGCCAGATCGCGGCCGGACGAGCCAAGGCTCTCGCCCAGTGCGATCATCGATGGGATGAGCATGGCCGAGGGATGGCCGCCCATCACGCCAGCGACATCGTCATAGTCAAGCGCATGTGATGCCGTGCCATTGACCAAGCATGGCCGAGGGGTGGCCGCCCATCACGCCAGCGACATCGTCATAGTCAAGCGCATGTGACGCCGTGCCATTGACCAACGTCGCATCCAGCACACTGGTCGTTCGATCGCTCGCCCAGATCGTCGCTGGGCCTGGCCCGTTGGCGATTCCTGGAACTGCCATCAGGATATGCGGCGTGTCCTCCGCCATGCCCGCCAGAGTGCAGCCGATTGTGTCGATGAAAGCGTGGTTGGTCCATTCCAACGCGGTGGTTGATAAATCTTCATACCGCAATGCATGAATGCGTTCGGCGATCTGGTGGGCCAAGGTCATGGCACGGTCTCCTCCCGTCTCAGGCGGCCAGCGCCATGAGGTCGTTGATGGTTTGCAGTGTATCGATCGAGCCCGCGAGGCTGATGCAACGCTCGGCGGCGTCCGCGGTCAACCGCGTGGTCAGGCAGTCGCGCAACTTCACACCGTGCGCCTCGTCGCTGATCGGTGGTTGACCCCACATTCCGGCTGGCCCGTCGCATCGTGTTTCCAGCACGCGGCCGTCCTGGAGATCGACCCGCAAACGGACATGCATGGTTTCGAACCGCGCGGGGATGGCTTTGTCCATCACGAGGGTGATTTTGGGCAGCAGAGTTTGCATGTCCGGCGCGTGCAGACGTCGTTCGGTAAACGTGTGAATGCCAACCTTCCCGTCCAGCAGACCGCTCGCCGTGGTGTATTGCAAGCTGAATTTTCCGGACAGGCCGGTTTCGGGTGAGGGCCGGTTGACATACGCCATGACCGGCGCCGTCAACGTGACCGCGCGAATCTCGGAGGGATCGGGAATCTTTCCGTGCAGCGCCAGCCCCGCCGTGATGGCAAAATGCGTGCCGAACTGACTGGGGAACATCTTGATCGCATAACCGGGGGACACGACCCGCCACGGTGGCCGTCCATAATTCAGCATTTCATCCGGTTTGAACGTTCCGGTGTAGAACGTGTTCGCGTATCCCAACGGCGACTCAAAGGTTTCCGGATCGCCGGTAAACCCGGCCTCCGCGAGCAACGCCGCCTCCAGTCCCATCGCCGCCGCGTGACCGCAATGCGTCGATTTCGTCATCGTTCCGACATTGCTGAACACGCTGCCGGCCCGCGATGCGGCGATACCGAACGCGTTCGCCATGCGTTTCGGATCGAGCCTCAGCAAATGCGACGCGACCGCCACCGCGCCCATCGGTCCAACCAAACCTGGTGGATGGAATTTCAGCACGTCGGGGGTGTACTGTCCGGACGCCTCGCGCAGCCATCCCTGAATTTCAATGCCCTTGACCAGCGCTGTCAGGACCTCGCGGCCCGGCAGACCGCGCGCCTCGGCCAGAGCCAGCGCAACCGGTAACGTGACTGATAAAGCATGGGTCGCCGGACTCCACATCGGTTCGAAATCGAGCACATGCATTGCCGCGCCGTTCAACGCCGCGGCGCGCACCGGATCGATCCGCATGCCGCATCCGATGACCGTCGCGTCGGGCGTACCGCCAAGTTGCCGCATGACACGGGCCATGATGGGGATGGCGTCTTCCTCGGCCACGCCGGCGATGCCAACGGCCAGGCCGTCTTGCACCAGGCGGCGCGCGGCGGCCAACGTCTCGGGCGGCAAGTCCTCGTAACGAACCGCGGCGATACGCTCGCAAAGCGTGGCGGTCAGGCCCATGCGCTATTCCTTCAACAAAAAAATACAGTCACCCGAATCGAATGACAGCACCACCTGGGCTTTTTCGGCAAATTCGGCCGATGACAGCACGCGAGGCGAAGCGAGTCTCGTTTCGACAACGTATTCGTAATAGCCACCCATGAACAGGCGTTGTCGAACCGTTCCGCGCAACCGGTTCGGGCCAAGGTCTCCGCCAGGATCGGGACCGATCAGCAGCTTGTCAGGTCGGATCAGCGCGCGAGCCGGTCCGGAGCCGGGCGGCGCGAAAGCGGTGTGGAATGTCGCGCCGCTGGTATCGGTCGCCGCACCGCGATCATCTACAGTGACGTCGAAGAAATTCGCCGCGCCCACGACTTCCGCCACGAACATATCATTCGGACGCGCATAAATGGCTTCCGGCGTGCCGAGCTGACGGATGCGGCCATCGTGCATGACCAGGATCCGATCGGACAGAGACAACGCCTCGGTTTGGTCGTGCGTGACGTAGATCGTCGACACGCGCAGCTCGCGTTGCAGTTGGCGGATTTCAGCCCGGGTCTGATCCCGCAGCCTGGCATCCAGATTGGACAATGGCTCGTCGAACAGCAGCACCGCCGGCTCGTGCACGATGGCGCGGGCCACCGCCACACGCTGTTGCTGCCCGCCCGAGAGTTGCTGTGACGACCGATCATGGAACGCACCCAGCCCGACTCTCTCCAGCGCGCGGCCGACGCGGCGCTCGATGTCCGCCGCGGCCATTCGGCGAACCCGCAGCGGGAACGCGACATTTTCGAACACCGTCATGTGCGGCCAAATCGCGTAGGACTGAAACACCATGCCGATGTTCCGGTGGTATGGCTCAACCACCACGCCCGAGTCGGCATCGAACACGACCTCGCCGTCGATCGCGATGCGGCCGCTCTCAGGTGTTTCCAGGCCGGCGATGCAGCGCAAAGTCGTGGTCTTGCCGCAACCGGAGGGGCCCAAAAGCGATACCAGCTCCCCGTCGGCGATCTCGAAATCGATATGATCGACGACCGGTTTGCCGGCGTACTGTTTCACCAGGCCCTTGACGGAAATTCCCATTGTCAGACTTTCAACGGCGCGCGCATGACGGTCGCCATCAGCGTCACGGTGATGACCGTTGCGACGATGGACAACGCGCTCGCCACCCCCCAGTTGGCGTTTTCAAAGAACGCCCAGATGGAAATCGAGAGCACCTGGGTTGAAGCAGTATAAAGCAACGCCGCCGCGGCGATTTCGCGGAAATACGCGATGAACAGCAGAAAGTATCCACTTTGCAACGTGGGCCGCAGCAACGGCAGGATAATCCGCCGGAAACTGGCCAGCCGGTTCGCCCCCGACACCCATGCCGCTTCCTCCAGCGCCTTATCGAGTTGCACCACCTGCGCTCCCACCGTTTCGGTCGCGTAGGGGAGAAACCGGGCCACGTAACAGAATACCAGAACCAGCAGCGTGCCGTAGATCGGCAGGTAGACGTAGGACCACAAAAAGCCAAGCCCGATCACGATGCCTGGGATTCCGAACGGCAACGACGCGAGCGCATCGAGCACGCGATACCCTCGCGGTCTCAATCGATGCGTGAACCACGCGATCAAGGTGCCGAGTGTCAGGCCCAGTACGGCCCCACCGCCGGCGACGACCAAGGTGTTCCAGAAAGCACGTATGGTGCCGGGACTATCCCAGATCTGGAGGTAATTCCGCCATGTCCAGGCCGCCTCAAACGGATTGGCGACGAAGAACTTGATACCGGATGTGTAAATCAACGCCAGTGCCGGAATGATGAAACTCATCGCCACGTAAAACAGGCAAACTCCGTTGGCCACGGCACGCCAGGGACCGAGCGTCATGGGGCGCACGCGATAGCCTCGGCCGGTCACCGTTGGCGCGTTATGCCGCCGGATGATCTGCCGCTGAAACAATATCGACAGACCGGTGACCGCGCTCATCGCCAGTCCGACCGAGGCGGCGAGCCCGGTGTTGGGCGGTGAGAAGCTTGTGAGCAAATAGAGTTCCGTGGCCAGCGTATTCACATGGCCTGGAATGCCGACCATGGCCGGGATGGCGAATTGTTCCACTGACAATACGAAACAAAGCAACAGACTCGACAGCAGCGGAAAGATCATCAGCGGTAAAGTGATGCGGCGGACGACAGCCCAGGGATTGGCGCCGGAAATGTATCCGGCCTCCTCAAGGGAGGAATCCATGCTGATCATCGGGCCGCGCAAGGTAAAAAACGCGAACGGAATGATATGCAAGACCTGGATCCAGATGATCCCGCCGACGGAGTAGATGTCGAACTGCAACCATTCAATACCGAACAGCTCATCCAGGACGTCGTTGAAGATGCCGCCAGGTGAGGCCAGGATGACCCATGCCATCGCCAGGATGAAGCCGGGAAAGAAAAAGCTGAGACCGACCGCCGCGACCAGGCTGCGCTTGAAGCGGAAATCCGAGCGGTAGACGAGCCAGGTCAATCCGGCGCCGCCGATCGTGCTGAACACCGAGGTCACGACTGAGATAAAGCAGGTGATCAGCAGCGTGTGAATGATATTGCCGCTGCCGAGGTCAGCCCAGTTTTTCCAGGTGAAAACAGTTGGCATTCCTGGGCTGCCGGTCTGAAAACTGCCATGCAGCAACGCCGCGAGCGGGGTGATGATCAGAAACGCGGTGACGAGAAAGGTCGTGCCGAAGATCGCCTGAATCAGCCAGCCGCTACGCTGGTTATTGAAGGCCAAAGACCTGGCGCCACTCATCGATGATGGCCTTTTGCTTCTCGGGGTTCAGTAGTTCCGTGCTCAGCACGATCTTCTGATTCGCGATACCGGGCACCAGCTTCGGGTCGCCAATACCGGGCCGCGTCACTGGTGCGCCCACGATGTCCTGTAGCGACTGCTGCCCTTTGGCGCTCAACGCCCAATTGAGAAAGACCATGCCGGCTTCCGGATTTGGTGATTTGGCGGGAACGAAGGAAGGCGTGCCGATCGCGGGTATCGCGGAGGCGGGGTAGACCACGCGCACCGGCGCCCCATCGCCGATGGCGCTGATGACGGGCGGTTCGATTACCGCCGCCACCCAGATATCGCCACGCACCAGCGCCTGCACCACACCGGCGCTGCCGTTGAAGAAGCGGACGCCATTTTCCTTCAATCGTTTGGCGACGTCCGTCATGCCCTGCTCATGCCACACCGCCAACATTTGCTGCACCGCCACCGATCGCCACGGCGGATCCATGCCGATCCGGTCCTTCCATTTTGGATTGAAGAAATCCGTCCACTCTTTGGGTGCGTCCGCTTCCTTCACTTTCGTCTTGCTTGAGGCGATGGTGGCGCGGATCACCTGAATGACGAAAAACTGGTCGCGCACGACGTACTTCGGATCGAACGCGGCGGCTTCCGGTGGCCGCCAGGTCTTGACCCAACCATTTGACGACCACGTCATCAGCGTATCATCCCACAACGTGAGACATGCATCGGTCTTGGACGCACCGGCGGAATATTCCGTGTTGAACCGCTGCATCAACTCCGAACTGCCGAGACGGGTCGCTTCGACGGCGATCTTTGAAAACGCCTTGCTGAATTCCGCGATCCACTGATCGCCCAACGGCGGAGGAATGTTGTGGGTCAGGTTCAGATGACCTTGCCGATTGGCGGCCTCGATCACCTTGTCCCAATCCCCGGTCTGCCCAACAGCGTGCGATGCGGCGGCGATGAACGGCGCGGCCAGCAATGTCCGGCGAGCCAAAGACATGGTCGTCTCCCTCCTCTTGTCGGCCGCTTCTATCAGTCCGGCGGTTCGGGTTATAGAGGGCCGCGATCCGCGCCAGGAAACCAAGGCAGACGGGCATGATCAACGGCCAGGACCGTGGACTGACGGACACGCCGACCCCGCGCACCGCATTGGCGGCCGATTAACACTGGGCGGCGTTGCCAATTCGCGGCGGCATGGTCAGAGTGCCGGTAACTGGATGTAACCCGGGAGAGAACGTTGGCTTTTGTCGCACGGCTGATGCTGGCCTGCCTGCTGATTTTATGTGCCGGTCTCGATGCCGCGCGCGCGCAGAAGCAGGGCGGGGTGCTGCGGGTCACTCACCGCGACAATCCGCCCAGTACATCGATCCATGAAGAGGCGACGATTTCGACGGATATGCCGTTCATGTCGGTATTCAACAACCTCGTGGTGTTCGATCCCGACAGCAAGCAGAACCGGCTGGACGCGATCGTGCCGGACCTCGCGACATCGTGGAAATACAGCGACGATGACCGGACATTGACGTTCCAGTTGCGAGACGGAGTGAAATGGCACGACGGCAAGCCGTTCACTTCGGCCGATGTGAAGTGCACCTGGGACATGGTCACCGGCAAGGTCGACGGTAAGATGCGGAAAAACCCGCGCAAGACATGGTGGTTCAACGTCAAGGAGATCACCACCAACGGCCCGCTGGAGGTCGCGTTCCATCTGAACGACCCACAACCATCGCTGTTGGTCATGTTGGCTGGCGGCTTCTCACCGGTTTATCCGTGTCATGTGCCCGCCGCGCAGATGCGGACCCATCCGATCGGCACCGGCCCATTTAAGTTCGTTGAGTTCAAGCAGAATGAGTCGATCAGGCTGGAGCGGAATCCGGATTACTGGAAGCCGGGCAGACCGTATCTGGACGCGATCGAATACGACATCATCGCCAATCGCTCGACCGCGATCCTGGCTTTGGTCGCTGGAAAATTCGACCTGACCCTGACCGGTGAGGTGACACCGGAACTGGTGAAGGACGTCAAGGCGCAGGTGCCCCAGATGCAGTGTCTGGTACAGCCCTCCAACACGCAGGGCAATCTGCTGGTGAACCGGGAGCGCCCGCCATTCGACAACGCGCGAATTCGCCGAGCGATGGCTTTGGCGATCGACCGCAAGGCCTTCTCCGACATCCTCAGCCGCGGCGTTTACAACATCGGCGGCGCGATGCTGGCCCCGCCCGAGGGGATATGGGGCTGGTCGCCGGAGTTCATGGCGACGGTGCCGGGCTATGGCGCCGACGTGGAGAAAAGCCGCGAGGAAGGCCGCCAGATCATGCGAGGCCTCGGCTATGGTCCGGACAAGATGCTGCCGCTGAAAGTGTCAACGCGGAACATCGCCGATTACCGGGACGCGGCGGTGATTCTGATCGATCATTTGAAGACCGTGTTTATCCAGGCGGAGCTGGAGACACTGGACTCCGCCGTTTGGTATGCTCGCCTGGTGCGCAAGGATTACTCGGTCGGGATGAATGTTCAGGGCACCGGCATCGACGACCCGGACGTGATGCTCTTCGAGAATTATCTGTGCGGATCGGAACGCAACTACACGGCGTATTGCAACCCGGAACTGGAGAAGCTGTTCCACCAGCAATCCATGATGAAGGATCAGGAGGCGCGCCGAAAGCTCGTCTGGGAGATCGATCGCAAGTTGCAGGAGGATGGCGCGCGGCCCGTGGTGTATCAGTCGCAGGGCGGCACATGCTGGTGGCCGTACGTGAAGGGACTGAAACTCGCGGTCAACAGCATCTACAACCACTGGCGCTTCGAAGACGTTTGGCTGGACCGCTGAGCCGCCATGCTGTCCTACATCATCCGCCGCCTGCTGCTGATGATTGTCACGTTGTTCGGCGTGTCGGTCGCGATCTTCCTGTTGTTGCGGATCGTGCCGGGCAACATCGCCGACATTTTGTTCGACTCCGCGGGTCTGATCGATCCGGCGGAGAAGCAAAAGATCATCGTCGATCTCGGGTTGGATAAATCGCTGCCGGTGCAATATGGCCAATGGATCTTCGGATTGTTCCGCGGCGACCTCGGGTATTCCTACGTCTCGGAAAAGCCGGTTATCGACGAAATCCTTCCCCGCATCCCGATCACCGCCCGTCTCGCTGGGCTTGCTCTGCTGTTCGCGGTTTGCTCCGGCGTACCGTTGGGCGTGATCAGCGCGGTGCGGCAAAACACCTGGCTGGATTATGGACTGCGGATCCTGAGTCTCAGTGGCTTGTCGATGCCGTCGTTCTGGCTTGGCCTGCTGATCCTGATGGCGTTCGTGCATTATTTCGGTACCATTCCAATCTACGAGCGCCAACCCGCGACGTACTGGGCGTGGATCCAGATGCTGGTCATCCCCGCCGCGGCGGTCGGATTTCGTAGTTCGGCACTGATCATGCGGCTGACCCGGTCGTCAATGCTGGAGGTGCTGCGACAGGACTACGTTCGCACCGCCCGCTCCAAAGGCCTGTCGGAGGGGGCCGTCACCTTCGATCACGCTCTGCGCAACGCCGTGTTGCCGGTCATCACCACGATCGGGGTGGAGACCGCGTTCCTGATGGGGGGGCTGATCGTTACCGAAACGGTGTTCAATATTCCGGGCGTCGCCCGCTTCCTGGTCGAGGCCATTCGCTGGCGCGATTATCCGATGGTGCAGAACCTGGTGATGTTCATCGCGCTGGTGGTGGTCGTGGTGAATTTGATCGTGGATCTGGCCTACATGCTCGTGGACCCGCGCATCAGGTATGGCCAATGAGCGCGCGTGTGGATACCGCGATTGAGCGTCCCGGAAACGGTGTCTTACACGATATCGCGTATCTCGCGCGCCGCTATCCTCTCGGGGTCGGCGGTGCCGTCATCATGCTCGTGTTCGTGTTCGCCGCGGTGTTCGCTGATTGGGTGGCGCCACTCGATCCGTTCACCACCAATCCGCGCGCGTCGCTCGCACCGCCCAGTGGAGTTCATTTGATGGGCGCGGATATGATGGGCCGCGACGTGTTCAGCCGGATGATCCACGGCGCGCGCATTTCCCTCGCCGTGGCTCTGGGCGCGACGTTTCTCGGTTCCGGATTTGGTGCCGCTCTGGGCCTCGCGTCCGGCTATGTCGGCGGTTGGTTCGACCTGCTCGTGCAGCGCCTGGCGGAGGTCATGCAATCGTTGCCGCTGCTGGTCATGGCGCTGGTGATCACCGCGTCGCTCGGCCCCTCGCTGCCCAACACCATCATCGCCATCGCCATTCCGCTGATCCCCAACGTCGCCCGCGTGATCCGCTCCAACGTTCTTTCGTTGCGCGAAATGCCGTTCGTGGAGGCGGCGAAAGCCACCGGCATGAGCGAATGGCGCGTCGCGATCATCCACGTGATGCCGAACACATTGGCCCCGCTGATCGTGCTGGCCACGGCGCAGCTTGGCTCGACCATCCTGACCGAGGCGTCGCTGTCCTTCCTCGGCCTCGGCGTGCCGGAGCCCTGGCCATCATGGGGCCGCATGCTGTCCGAGTCGGCGGCGGAATATGTGCGGACCGCGCCCTGGCTGGTGATATTCCCCGGCCTCGCCATCAGCCTCGTCGTGTTCGGCACCAATCTTTTGGGCGACGCACTGCGTGACGCGCTCGACCCAAGGGAGCGCGACTAATGGCCGCGGTCCTGGAAGTCTCAGGCCTGAACACGGTGTTTCATACCCGCGGCGGACTCGTGCACGCGGTGCGGGACGTTTCGTTTTCGGTCAACGCCGGGGAAACGCTGGCGATCGTTGGCGAGTCGGGCTGCGGCAAGACCATCACCGCGCTGTCATTGATGCGGCTGATCCCAACGCCGCCAGGTGAGATCGTGTCGGGCAGCGTCAGGATCGAGGGCACCGATCTGCTAAAGCTGGATGAAGCGACGATGCGGGAGATGCGCGGCGGCAAGATCGCGATGATCTTTCAGGAGCCGATGACAGCGCTCAATCCGCTGCTGACGATCGGTCGGCAGATCGCCGAGATGGTCGTGATACACGACAAAGTCTCGCGGCGTGCCGCGCGCGACCGGGCGGTCGAGATGTTGCATCACGTGCGCATTCCGGAAGCGGAACGGCGTGCTCGTGAATACCCGCACCAGATGTCCGGCGGGATGCGGCAACGGGCGATGATCGCCATGGCGTTGGCCTGCCGGCCGAAGATCCTGATCGCCGATGAACCGACAACCGCGTTGGATGTTACGATCCAGGCACAGATCCTCGACCTGATCGGCGATCTGCGGCGGGAGTTCGGGACCGCTGTCGTGCTGATCACGCACGATCTGGGTGTGGTCGCCGAAACCGCCAACCGGGTGGTCGTCATGTACGCGGGGCGCAAGGTCGAAGAAGCGCCGGTGCGCGAATTGTTCGCCAATCCGATGCATCCCTACATGACCGGTCTGTTGTCCTCGATCCCGAAGGTGGGCAGCGCCCGTGGCCTTGTGGGCCTGGAGGAACGCCTGACGGAAATTCCGGGCATCGTTCCGGCCTTGAGCAATCTGCCGGCGGGCTGTGCGTTCAGTCCTCGCTGCACGCGGGCGGAGGAAAGGTGCCATGCCGCCGTGCCTGGTTTCGAGTTGAAGCGGCCGGATCATTCCGCCGCCTGTTGGCGAACCTGATGATGCCCTTTCCCGTCATCGCCCGGTCAGGCCGCGCGTGCATCAAGAAGGTCGCGGCCTGCTCTGCATCCTCATCCTCGGGCTCGGCCCTACGAGAGTCACACATCCTGACTCCGCCCGGATCCTGGCGCCGACGGCCAGAAAGTCGTGATGGTGCACTCCGCGTCGGACCACAACAAGGTAAGCAAGACTTTAACACGGAGGACACGGAGGCCACCGGAGGACACGGAGAAGAAAGATTTTGGGGCGCTTCGCGCGATTGTCCGTCCCAATACCGCGCGAAGCGCCATGCTTTCCTTCTCCGTGTCCTCCGGTGGCCTCCGTGTCCTCCGTGTTACAGCCTTACTGACTTGCTTGCTGCGCCTCGAGCGCGACGGCGCGTGGGCACAGGCCGCTCCCCATCGTCATCCACGTGCTGCTCCCCATCGTCATCCTCGGGCTCGACCCGAGGATCACAATCAGCACGCATAACGCCTGTTCGAGGCGACTTTCCACGACCAGGGGTCGCGACAGATGCCCGGGTCAGCCCCGAGCACGACGTTTGGCGTACTACCAGACGCCAACGTGCGTTGGCATGAGGCGATTCGCATGGCACCGCTGATTGAAGTCACCAATCTGAAAAAACACTTCCCCATTCGCAAGGGAATCCTGGGCCGCACCGTGGCCAACGTGCTCGCCGTCGATGGTGTCACCTTTTCCATCGACGAAGGGCAGACCCTTGGACTGGTTGGCGAAAGCGGCTGCGGCAAGACCACCGTCGGCCGCGCCGTACTGCGTCTGATCGAGCCGACATCAGGACAAATCAAAGTTCGCGGCCGCGAGATCAGCGACCTCGGCAAAGCCGAATTACGGCCACTGCGGCGCCAGATGCAGATTGTCTTCCAGGACCCGTTCTCATCACTTAATCCGCGCATCCGCGTCGGTAAGATCGTTGGCGAGCCGTTGAAAGTACACGGTGTCGGTAACAAACAGGAACGTCGCGACCGCGTCGCGCAACTGTTCCAAAGGGTCGGGCTGCGGCCGGAGCAAATCGACAATTATCCGCATCAGTTCTCCGGCGGACAGCGGCAACGGGTGTCGATCGCGCGGGCCCTGGCGCTCGATCCGAGCTTCATCGTTGCCGATGAGCCGGTATCGGCGCTCGATGTGTCGATCCAGGCGCAGGTGATCAACCTGTTGGTGGACCTGCAACGCGACCTCGGACTGTCCTATCTGTTCGTGTCGCATAATCTCGCGGTCGTTGAGCATATCAGCCACCGCGTGGCGGTGATGTATCTCGGGCGAATCGTACCTTTTCGTGTCGCATAACCTCGCGGTCGTGGAGCATATCAGCCATCGCGTGGCGGTGATGTATCTCGGGCGGATCGTGGAATACGCCGACAAGGCCTCGTTGTTCGCCAATCCGCTGCATCCGTATACCGAGGCATTGCTCGCTGCCGTGCCACTGCCCGATCCGGCGCTGTCACGTACCAAACATCGCGTGACCGGCGATGTGCCGAGCCCGATCAACCCACCCTCCGGTTGTCACTTCCATCCGCGCTGCCCAATCGCCGAGGCGCGCTGCGAAGTCGAACGGCCGGCACTGCGGGAGGTGGCACCAGGTCATCAGGTGTCCTGCCACCTACGGTGACTCGCGGTCGGCTTCGAACAGCGCGGTCAGTTCCTCGGCGGCCTGCTGCGTGCTCTGGATCATCTGCGCTTCGTCCCGATAATTCGCGTGCGCGGCGATGAGATTTGCCTCGTCATGATCACGAAACAATGCGATCGCGCGCGCGGCGGCCTCCGGTTCGACACCCAGTGCCGTCAGGCTGAGTTCGGCGAGGCGCAGACTGGAATGGAAGGTGTCACGCACCAGGCCGTCGACGTTTCGATCCATCAGCAAATGCGCGTGACGCCGATTACGGGCACGGGACAGCACGGTTAAATTCGGATGATTGCGTTTGGCGGTTTCGACGGTGCGCAGGTTGCGCTCCATATCGTCCAGCGCGACGACCAGCAGCTTCGCGTGATCCGCTCCCGCCGCGCGCAACACGTCAGGACGCGCGGCATCGCCGTAGTAAACTTTGGCGCCGAAGCGGCGCACCACATCCACCTGGCCCGCGTCTTGTTCCAGCGCGGTGAACGCGATGCCGTGCATCCGCAACACGCGGCCGACGATCTGACCCATGCGCCCGAAGCCTGCGACGATGACCGGCGCGTCGGACGGCTCGATCGTGTCGAAGTCCGGCTCCGGCGCGCGGCGCAAACGCGGGATCAGGAATTGCTCGGACAGCGCGAACAAAATCGGTGTCGCCAGCATCGACGCCGCCGAGATCAACGTGGCCAGTGCCGCGAGGTCCGCTGACAACGCACCCACCGCGACCGCGGCGCCCAGAAGCACGAAGCTGAACTCGCTCGCCTGGGCGAGGGCCAAACCGAAACGGATCGCATTGGTCCGGTCACAACGAGTGAGCCGCGCCAGAATAAAGGCGATCACCGTCTTCACCACCAGCAGTGTGACGGTCGCCGCCGCGAGGGACCGGGCATCCGCCATGGCCGCGTGCAAATCGGCCGACATTCCCACGGAAATGAAGAAGAACCCCAGCAGCGTATTCTCGAACGGCGCGATATCGGCCTGCAGTTCGTGCCGATATTCGGAGTCCGACAGCATCACCCCGGCCAGAAACGCCCCCAGAGACGGTGACAATCCCGCCGCCTGCGCCACCAACGCGGTGCCGGTCACGATCAGCAACGCGGCGGTGGTGAACAGTTCGGGAGAACTCGCGCCACCGATGGCGCGAAACAGCGGCCGCATCAGGTACCGGCCGCCTCCCAGGATCAGGACGATGGCGGCGAGGCCTTTGGCGACATCGAGCCACGGCAAGCCTCCAGCGACGGCGTGGCCGGAGGCCAGCAACGGCACCAGCGCCACCAGCGGAATGAACGCCAGGTCCTGGAACAACAGCACCGCGAACGCATCGCGGCCAGCGGGAGAAGTCAGCAGGTCGCGCTCGCCCAGAAGCGGCAGCACGATCGCGGTCGACGACAAGGCCAGCCCGGCCCCGAGGACAGCGGCACTCGGCGGGCGCACACCGACGGCCAGCGCCAGACCGCCCAGGCACACCGCCGTGACCGCCACCTGCGCGAAGCCCAGACCGAAGACCGCGCGACGCATGATCCACAGCCGGCGCGGCCGCAGCTCCAGGCCGATCAAGAACAGCAGCATCACCACGCCCAGTGATGCGACGTTGGCGATCTGCTCGACGTCGGTGACGAGGCGCAGTCCCGACGGGCCGATGATCAGGCCCGCGATCAGGTAGCCAAGGACGCTCCCGAGTCCCGACCGGCGGGTCAGCGGAACGGCGATCGTGGCGGCGGCGAGCAGAGCAACGAGGGTGACGAGCATGGATCCATCCTGGCCTGGCCACACAGCGTGACATCGCCGATGATGCGACGATAGCGGAAGAGCCATGACCGTTCGGCCCTTTCCGCACTCTCGACTCTCCGCCGGCCTGGCGGTAAGCACACCTCACGCCAATGCTGAAGGCGAGAGGAGCATAGACCGGCATATGCCTATCAGTGCAAAAGACTTCGCGGAATTTCTTTGGGCCCATAACGCGAATTGGCACTGCTCGTTCTGCAATCACGACAAGTTCCAAATGAATGTACAGGGTACCGACATCGTTGCCGATTTATGTGTGCCCGTACAACAAGCTGGCCTGGCGCCCATGGCCGTGACGCATAATTTCTATGCGTTAAGCTGTCAGAGGTGCGGCAATACCAACTGGTTTCATAAAGCTGCCGTCCATCGCTGGCTTGGAACACACAACCTCGTCGCTTCTGGGAACCAACCGTGAGTTCGTCAGGTGGAGGAGATAACGTCGAACAGGGGCCCTGGCCCCAAAATCCTCCCACGGGCGGGACTGATCAGAACGCGCCTACTGGAGGCGGAGGAGTTGACGGCGGTTCCCCTGAGACCCAATTAACTGACATGCAAGTTCGGCTCGCCCGGCTTGAAGGCGAGATAAGCGCCTACAAGCTACTTTTCGCCGCGATAATCGCGATCCTTATTGGAGGGTTTGCGTTCCTTGGCGTTCAGGTCACTCGCGTCGATGGCAAGGCAACAACGATAGCCGCTGATGTTCAGGGGTTACCCTCGAAAATCAGCGCGAACCTGCTTGACCTGACTCGCACACTCGCTGACGCAATCAATGCCGCGAAGCAAGTGCCGCCACAAGTCATCCTGATGCCTCCCACCGCCCCCTTGCCTCCAACATCGCCAACCAGGCCCTGAACTTTTCAGAGCACTCCCGGTACAGGTCTCAGTGGCGAGATTTCAAGCTGAGACATTAACAGGGGCCTGGCCACACAGCGTGACATCGTCGATGATGCGACGACAGAGGGAGGGCCATGGCCATGCAGACACAACCGTTCGGGCGTTTGGCGCCGGTGTCCGTTCTGACACTCGGCGGCGGCGGTCTGGGCCAGCTCTGGGGACCGACGACGCGCGAGGAATGCGTCGCTACCGTCAAAGCGGCGGTGGATGCCGGGATCACGTTGATCGACCTCGCGCCGCGCTATGGCGACGGCAAGGCCGAGCAGGTGGTGGGCGAGGCATTCGGCGGACGGCTGCCGTCAGGCGTGCGGGTGACCAGCAAGTGCAACCTCGGCAACCCGCCGCCGGAGCGGATCGAACGCATCCTGCGGCAATCGATCGAGGCCAGCCTGCGGCTGACGCAACTGGATCGTTTGGATGTGTTTTTTCTGCACTCCAACATCGTGCCGCGCGGCAACGCCATGTGGCGGCGCGTGGATACCAGCCGGTTCGTGCCGCTGGAGGTGTTTCAGGACACCATCCGGCCGTTGTTCGAAAAATTCGTGACGGAGGGGCTGATCGGCGCCTGGGGCATCACCGGGATTGGCCATCCGGACGCGATCATCACCGTACTGGGGCAGGCCCCGAAACCGGCCGCCGTGCAGGTCATCGCCAATCTGCTCGACTCTCCTGGCGGACTGAAGTTCTTCGACGAGCCGGCGAGCCCTCGGGAAATCATGGCGGTGGCGCATGCCAACGACGTCGCGGTGATGGGCATCCGCGCGGTGCAGGCCGGGGCGCTGACCGCGGCGATCGACCGGCCGCTGCCGGCGGATCATCCCGAAATGCTGGACTACGCGCGCGCTGCCGGGTTCCGCGCGATTTGCGCCGAACTGGGTGAGAACCCCGCGATCCTGGCGCATCGCTATGCGTTGTCACTGCCGATCGACACCTTGGTACTGGGCGTCAAAAACCGTCAGGAACTGGCTGAGTGCATCACCGCGGCTGAGGCCGGCGCTTTGGCTTCAGATCTTATCGCACGGATCGACGCGTCGGTTGCCTGAACCGGTTTCCCGCCGGTTCCAGGTAATGCCGCCAACACCTCCCGCCGCAGACGGGTCAGCAAACTCCCGCGCCAGACGGTGTCGACGCGGTGCAGGTAGTCTCGTGCCACCGGAGGTAACGGGGCGTGCACGACGCCTCGTGACATCATGAACGCCGCCCACAATGCGCGCGGTGTCTCCCACAGGCAGCCGTTGCGCGCGGCCTTGATGCAGTATCCCACCATGCGCGGGGCGAGCGCCAGCCAGGAATGGCCACATTTACGGCCGATATAGAGTCGGTTGCGAACGAAATGAAACCAACGATCGCCAGACCAGGTGACGCGGCGCTCGGGGCTCACTTTGTGGCGGACCACGAGGTCGCCGCGGTAGCGGATGCGCCAGAAGCGGGCAATCGCGCGCAGGCAGAAATCATATTCCTCCCAGCAGAAAAACAGCCGTGCGTCGTAGCCGCCAACGTCGTCCCAGGCCGCGCGCCGGATAGCGTGGCCGGCGCCCACGAATGTCGCCGCCTCGAACGTTTCCTGGCTGCTGGCCAGCAGCGCCGCCGGGTAACCCCAGGAAGAGATGTCGTCCTCGCCGGTCGCGTGCACGACGATTCGGCAGCCGAGCGCGGCGAGATCCGGATCGGCGTCGAACCCGCTCACCATGCAAGCCAGAGTATTTGTTGACCCGAACTCCGCGTCATTGTCCAAACCGGCGATGATCCGGCCCTGGCCCAGAGCGGTGCCCAGGTTCCGTCCGCCTGGCACGCCGTGGTTGCGACCCAATGTGATCAATGTGGCATCGATCCGGCCATGCACCGTTCTCGCCAAACGTGCCAGTGAATCGGGGCTCGAACCCTGATCCACGACGATCACATACCGTGACACGCCCGTCTGGCTCAGGGCCGAGTGGATCGCGGCCACCGTTTCATCGGCGCGGTCGAGCGCCAGGATTACCACGTCAGCGTCGTATGCGGCCCATGGCGGCCGCTGCGCCCCCGCGACGTGACGCACGGCGATTGGTGGTGGCTCTTTCGGCATAGCGAATATTCCGCCTAATACGCGTTACCCATACGTAACACCGAGCGGGCGGTGCGCCAGATGATCGCGAGATCAAGTCGAAGCGACCAATGCGCGATATATTCGAAATCGCAGTCGATCCGATGGAGTAATTTTTCTTCGGTGTCGGTTTCGCCGCGCCAGCCGCGCACCTGTGCCAGGCCGGTCAATCCAGGCTTCACGAAGTGCCGCGCGCCATAGCACTTGGTCACTTCCTCAAACAAATGTCCGCCGGCCCGCGTGCCAGGCGCGTGCGGCCGCGGCCCCACGATCGACATCTCGCCGCGCAGAATGTTGATGAGTTGCGGCAACTCGTCCACCGAATAACGCCGCAGCCAACGTCCGGTTTTCGTGACTCGAGGATCGTGGCTCGTCGCCTGCCGTATTGTCGCGGACTTGTCCGGGCGCCAGTACATGGAGCGAAACTTCAGCGCGGTGAAACTCCGTCCCAGCTTTCCGGTGCGTTGTTGCCGGAACAGAACAGGACCAGGACTTTCCAGGCGGATCGCCAGCATGATGAGCAGCGCCGGCAACGCGAAAACGATCAACGCGGTCAGCGCCAGGCCAACATCGACGAGCCGTTTGATCAGTCGCGCTTTCCTGTCCAATTGCCAACTGGGCAGTAAGACCAGTCGCGGATGCCAGGCGAAAGAGTAAAGCGGGGCCTCACCTTCCGGCAGGCCAAGCCCGTCAAACATCCGGGTATCATCGGCGAAAGGAACTTCCAGCATGGGACCACCGCGTGGTTTGTTGTGCGTGTGGTCATCTCAGCCTGAACCGATGAACTATCTGTTAATGGCAAATGCGAGTGTAGGCATGGGTTGATATATATCTCGTCAGCGTTCGCGGCACGAGAACGTACAACGAACTGGTGCTTAAATCAGCGGAA
>CALFNB010000284.1 GCA_937902425.1 uncultured Acetobacteraceae bacterium
CACCTCTCGCGGGTCATCCGCGATGCGATTTATGCTCTGGCCGATCAATCATCATTCATCAATAAGACCCGCGCTTCGCGGAATGATGCCGATCGTTCACCCTCTGGAATCAGGCCGCCCTCACCACAACCCAAACCACGACCGCGTCCGGTCCTTCTCCTGCTCCGCCGTCAGCCTCCGCGGCCCATCGGCGATCTGCCGCGGGTGGTTCGGCAGCTTCTCCGGGTTCGCCCAACAATCCGGTACCCCCAGTGATCGCGTGCAAAACACCGGCCGCTCCGGCGCCAGTTCCATGGGCCGGCAGTATCGCTCCCCCCGATCCAAATTCACCACCGAGCAATCCCGTCCGGTCGCCGCCGACACCAGCATGTCCACCGGCGTCCGGTGGAACACCGGCAAACTGGCGGCCGACACGACCACCGCGGCCCCCGCCACAACCCCCGCCACGACCGGCGCCTCCGGGCCGCAGCCGGACAGCAGCGGCGACACGACCAGCACGAACGGGGCCAAACCAAAGCGCATAAAAGCAGGTTTGGCCTCGAAAGGTAAACAAACCGTTGGCGGCGACGAGACCAGCCTCCACATGAAGCCATCCGGTTTGCCCCCGCCCCGCGCCGCCGCTATGTTCCGCCGCCCTAACTGACAAGAGAACCACGTGGTCGATATTTTCGACGAGGTCGAGGAAGAACTCCGCGAAGAGCGGATGCAGGAGTTCCTGAAGAAAAACGGCGTTCTGCTGTTCGCCGCCGCGCTTATGGTGATCGGCGCCGTCGCCGGCTGGAAAGCCTGGGGGTGGTATGAGAACCGCCAGGACACGGATGCCGCCAACCGCTACCTCGCGGCGGCCACCAGGACCGAGGCGGCGGGCGTCGCGGGTCCCAATCTCCCGGCGGCGATCGCCGCGTTTCAGACCGTGGAGGCCAGCGCACCGGAAGGCTATCGCGTACTGGCACGTCTGCGGGAGGCGGCGCTGCGGGCCGACTCCGGCGACCCGCGAGGCGCCGCCGCGCTGTGGGATCAGGTCGCCGCTGACAGCTCGGCTGATCCGTTGCTGCGCGATCTCGCCAGCTTTACCTGGTGCCTGCATTACGCCGATAAGGGAGATCCCGCGTTGCTGGAGGGACGGCTGAAGCCACTGGCAGCGCCGGGCAACGCGTGGCGGTCCCTGGCGCGGGAGCAACTCGCGCTGTTGGAGCTGCGGCAAGGGCATACCGAGGCGGCCATGACCCAATTGAAAAAACTCGCCGAGGATACCACCGCGCCCAACGGCGTGAGGGGCAGAGCGAGCGCGTTGCTGGCCCGGGTGGGTGGATGAGTGACATGATCGGCGGCGAACCCAAAGCCGGGACCCTGGGGCCCGTGCGCCACGGCGTGCCGGAAACGCGAGTGGGTACGCTGTCCCGCCGGGCCGCGCTGCTCCTGCCTCTCGCGCTGGCCGGCTGCGAGACAATCGAGGGTTGGTTCTCGACCAAGAAAGACCCGCTTCCGGGCAAGCGGGAGCCTCTGGGTGGACCACGGCGCGGTTTCGCACCGGATGAGACCGCGCCCAGGGTCGCTCTGCCTCCGCCGGTCCGCGACATGGCCTGGCCTCAGGCGGGCGGCGATCCGACGCATCTGATGGGGCATTTGAGCGCCAATGAGGTCGTGAAGCAGGCCTGGTCGGCGGATTTGGGTAAGGGAGGCGGATACCGGCGTCAGATCCTCGCCCAACCGGTGGTCGCGAATGGGATCGTGTACGCCATGGACTCGAATTCGGTCGTCACCGCGTTCAACCTCAACTCGGGCACCCAACTGTGGCGCACCACAACCGTGAATGAGGACCTCGACAGCACGAATGTCGGTGGTGGACTGTGCTGGGACGGCAGCACGCTTTATGCCGTCAACGGCATGGCCGAGTTACTGGCGCTGGACACGTCCAAGGGCGAGGTCAGGTGGCGGCACAACATCGATGTCCCGGCGAGATCCGCGCCGACCGTGGCCGACGGCCGGATCTACCTGACCACCATCGACAGCAAAGTGCTGGCGCTGTCCACCACGGACGGCCACCTTCTGTGGTCCTATCAGGCCACCCAAACCGCCACGACGGTCCTCGGTAGTCCGGCACCGGCGGTGGCTCAGGGCATCGTGGTCGCCGGCTTCGGGTCGGGGGAACTCGCGGCCCTGCGCGCCGACAGCGGGAACCTCATCTGGACTGACGGTCTGGGCCTCGCCGAGGGCCGGCCGTCTCTGGTGGATTTCCTGGCGATCCGCGGCGAGCCGGTGATCCATAACGGCCAGGTATTCGCCACCGGCCTGGGTGGCCTCACCATCGCCGCCGACCTGCTGACCGGCCGGCGCGTGTGGGAGCGGCGTGTCGCCAGTGAGAACACGCCCTATATCGCCGGCGAGTGGATGTTCCTGATCTCCACGGACCAGATGGTCGGCGCGATCAATACCAACGACGCGCGTGTTGCCTGGGTCGCCTCGTTGCCGCGCTGGGAGAACCCGGAAAAGAAGAAGGACGTGATTACCTGGTTCGGTCCGGTACTGGCCGGCGGGCGACTGATCGTGCTTGGCAGCAACAGTCAGGCGCTCGCGCTGAACCCGCTGTCCGGGGAGACGGTGACCACGATGACCTTGTCCGAGGCGCCCGCACCGCTCACTCCGGTCGTTGTCGATGGCACGATGCTGGTCGTGACCAATGATGGTAAGCTGACAGCCTGGCGATAAAAGGAACATTGGATTAATGAGGTCTGGCATGCCGCCCGTCGTCGTTATCGCGGGCCGGCCGAATGTCGGCAAATCAACGCTGTTCAACCGGCTCGCGGGCCGGCGGACGGCATTGGTCGCCGACACCCCCGGCGTCACGCGCGACAGTAAGGAAGCCGAGGCCATGCTGCGCGGCCGGCTGGTGAAGCTGGTCGATACCGCGGGCCTGGAGGAAGCCGCGCCGGAGACCCTGGCCGGCCGGATGCGCGCCGGCGCCGCGGTGGCGGTGCGGGATGCGGACCTCGTGCTGTTCGTGCTCGACGCGCGCGCCGGGCTGACACCGGTCGATCGGCATTTCGCCCAGTGGCTGCGGCGGCAAGACAAGCTGGTGATGCTGGTGGCGAACAAGGCCGAGGGGCGGATGGCGATGTCCTCGATCCTCGATGCGTACGAACTGGGGTTGGGCGATCCGGTCGGCGTCTCGGCCGAGCACGGCGACGGGATAGCGGACCTGATGGGGGAGATCGCGGCCCGGCTGCCGGAAGCGGAGGCTGAGGCGGAGGATGACGCTGACAAGCCACTGAAGCTCGCCATCGTCGGGCGGCCGAACGCGGGGAAGTCGACGCTGCTGAACCGGCTTCTGGGCGAGGACCGCATGCTGGTCGGCCCCGAACCTGGGCTGACCCGCGACGCCATTGCCTCGGTGTTCACTGACGAGACCGGGCGGCGGATCGAGATCGTGGATACCGCCGGGCTGCGCCGGCCCGCGCGGATCGAGGCGGACCTTGAGAAGATGTCCGTGGGCGCGGCGATCGGGGCGCTGAAGATGGCCGAGGTCGTGATCCTGGCGGTCGACGCCACCGAGGGGTTGAATGACCAAGACCTACGGATCGCCCAGTTGATCGAGCGGGAGGGCCGGGCCTGCGTGCTGGTGCTGAACAAGTGGGACGCGGTGGTGGATCGAAATGCCACGCGGCGGCTGATCTCGGACCGGCTGGAGACCTCGCTGACTCAGATGAAGGGCATCCCGGTGGTGACGCTGTCGGCGCTGACCGGCGCCGGGGTGGAGCGGCTGTTGCCGACCGTGCGGCGGGCGCATGAGATTTGGAACAAACGTGTCACGACGGGGGAACTGAACCGCTGGTTCGAGAATGCGTTGGAGCGGCATCCTCCGCCGTTGGTGGATGGGCGGCGGTTGAAGCTGCGCTATGTGACTCAGGCGAAGGCCCGGCCGCCGACGTTCCTGGCGTTTGGCACGCGGGCGGAACGGATTCCTGACGATTACTCTCGATATTTGGTGAACAGCATACGGGAGACGTTCGATCTGCCGGGGACACCGATCCGGTTGCAGTTGCGGGGCACGAAGAACCCGTTCGCGGAGGAGGGGAAGCGGGGGTGAGGGGGCCGAGGACGGCCGGGATTGGGCCGGTAGGCAGACAAAATACAGTTAAAACAATGGCTTAGGATACTCTTGGTAAAATACGTTATCAGTGCGCCAGGCGAAGCTGGCGCGGTCCAGCCGGTGAAAGTCCGGCCGG
>CALFNB010000285.1 GCA_937902425.1 uncultured Acetobacteraceae bacterium
GATGACGATACGGGGGCATCACGACCAAAACCGCCGTCTGGTGTCAGGTGGCGCGGCGGCCGTTCGGCGTTCGTGCTCGTGGCGCGGTTCGCGGCGTCACGCAGCCCGCGGCGAACGGCGACCTCGCATCAAGGCCGCGAACGCGCTTGCGTCAGTGGCCGATTTCCTCCGCGGTCAGTGCCGCATGGGCTTCGACCCAGGCGTTGGCGAGCGGCACGGCGTGGTGGAGCGCGGCGGCGACGGCTTCGATGGCATCGGCGTCGGGGCCACCCGCCCGCTCGCTCGCGTGTTGCAGGGCGCGGGCGGCTTCGGTCAACTGCGTCAGCCCGACGTTGCTGGCGGCGCCGGCCAGAGCATGGGCCGCGCGCCGCACCGTTTGGATGGCGCCGTCGGCCATGCCTCGCCGGATCGCCGCCATATGGGCGGGCGCATCCTCCACGAATATCCCGACCATCTCGACGACGCCGTCCGCGCCGATCTCCTTGCCGAGTTGGTGCAGGAACGCCGCATCGAGTGCCACGGCAGCGGGAGCCTCGTGCCTGTCCGGTACCGCGGCGTTATGCGAAGCGATTTGCTCCAGCACCGCGCGCAATCTCTCCAGCGTGACCGGTTTGCTAACGAAATTGTTCATGCCCGCCGCCGCGCACGCGGCCCGGTCCGAGGGGAGAGCGTTGGCGGTCAGGCCGACGATCACGGTGTCGCGGCGCGGCGGCGTACCGGCGCGGATCGCCCGGGTCGCGGCGAGCCCGTCCACTTCGGGCATCATCATGTCCATCAGGATGACGTCGTAGTCACCTTCCGCCGCGGCGCTGATCGCCTGAGCACCATCTTCCACGGCGTCGACCGTATGCCCCATCCGGGTCAGCATGCGGGTGGCGACGTGGCGATTGGTCGCGTTGTCCTCGGCGAGCAGGACTTTCAGGTGTCGCACCGGCTTTGGCGCGCCGGGACCAGATGGCTCCGTGGACGGCTCCGTGAATGGCTCCGTCGGGGGCTCCACCGCTGACCCCCCTGGCGACCCCTCTGGCGACCCTCCTGGCGCGCGCCGCAGGTGAATGCTGAACCGGAACGTACATCCCTCGCCTGGCACGCTGTCGACGTCGATCGTGCCGCCCATGAGGGCAACCAGATGCTTGCAGATGGCCAGCCCGAGGCCAGCCCCCCCGAAGCGGCGCGACATTGAACTGTCCGCCTGCGTGAACGCGACGGACAACCTCTGCTTGCTGTCCGGATCGATCCCGACGCCGCTGTCGATGACCGCGATGGCGAGCGTGACCGTCCGCGCATCGGCGGCGATCATCCGGGCGTCGACCGTGACGCCACCGGTATCGGTGAACTTGATCCCGTTGTTGATCAAATTCTCCAGAATCTGCCGCAGCCGTGCCGCATCGCCACTGACCGTGACCGGCATTTCGCCGATCGCCGCCACGAGGGTGAGGCCTTTGGCCCGCGCCTGCCCGCTCAGAGCGGCGATCGTGTCCCGGATCAGGGCACGCGGGTCGAAAGCCATTTCCTCCAGTTCCAGGCGTTCCCCGTCCAACCGGGTAAAATCCAGAATGTTTTGGATCAGTGACGACAACTGATCGCCGCACTCATGGATGACGCGGACATATTCCTGTTGCTCCGCGGTCAGACGCATATCACGCAGCAGGCCGGCGGCGCCGATGATGCCATTCATCGGTGTCCTGATCTCGTGGCTCATCACCGCGAGGAACTCGGTGCGCGCACGCTCCCCGGCCCGCGCGGCGTCGCGCGCTTCCGCCATTTCGTGTTCGATCCGCTTGCGCTCGGTGACGTCGGTGAAGGTGCGGACCGCGCTGCCATCGGGCAATACGTTGGTTCTGACTTCCAGCACGGTGCCATCGGCGCGGGTACGCTCGTAAAGCCCGACCTTCGCGTCGATGCCTCCGGCGTTGATCATGGCCGTGATTCGCCGATCTTCGGGATCGTCGGAGCGAAACTCCCCGTTCCGCAGCTGCCATGCCACGAGCGCGTTGAAATCGCCGCCAGGAACGGCGAGTCCCTCGGGAAGGCCCAGAATTTCCACGACCCGGCGGTTCACGACGGGCATGCGCCGCCGCTGATCGATCATCATGATGCCCTGGCTGATGTTGTCCAACGTGAGCATCAGGGCGCGATGAAATCGCGTCAGCCGGCGGCGGTGACGGATCGTGATCACGCCCACGAACAGGACGGCGAGCGACAGCACCGCGCCCGCCAGCAAGGTAATCCGGCGTTCGTCGCCATGGAGCGCGAAGACGGTACTGGCGGGGAAGCCGGCGGCGACGAACAGCGGCGTGAAGGCGACTTTTCGATAACTGACGATCGCGACATCGTCCATCACGGTTTCGGTACCGCCCGCCAACGGTTCATCGCCGGTTTCGTTGATCTTCTTCAGGATCGCCGAGTCCGGAAACGTTCCGCCAATCAATGCTGTTTCAGGTTGCGCGGCGCGGATGATGCCATCGCCGCCGATCAGCATCGTGAAGCCACCGTTCGGCCGAACCCCATTCTGAAACTCGTTGATGACGAATGGATCGAATGATCCGACCACGACACCCGCGAAGGTGCCGTCCGGGTTGACGATGCGCCGGGTGAACTGGACCGATAGCCGGCCGGACGAGCGGCCGATCACCGGAACGCTGATGAACAGCCGGTCTTCGGTCGCTGCCGCCTGAACCAGGAAATGCGGCCGGTCGGCGATGTTGACCGGCGGCGGCCCGTTGTCGCCCGACGCTGTCACGACGGTCCCGGTCGCGTCGGTGATGCTGATTTGCACGGCGATCTTCATGAGCACCGGTTTGTCGCGCATCCAGGGACCGACTTTGAAATGGTCCTTGTCATGCAGATAAAGCACGCGAGAATTGGTCAACGCGGAATCCAGGATCGCGACCGAGCGGCGGACATTTTCCTCAAGCGTTTCCGCGACCGAGGCGGATCGTTCCATGGCTTCCCGGATCGTGTGCCGGTATTCCGTATCCAGGTGGAACCAGATGACGCCCCAGATCACGGCCAACGCGCACAGCAGCAACCAGGACTGGCCGATCACCGATGCGAAGAACGGGGCGAAGAACGGGGCGAAGATCGGGGCTCGCCGTTTCAAGCGCGCACCGGTGGCGATCCAGGCAGCGGGCGTGGGACCCCAGGCAGCGGGGGCGGCAATCCAGGCGACGAGGGCGCGAATTCGGACAGCGGGGGCGAGAACTCCGACAGCCAGGGGATCAGGTCGGCCTCGACCTTCGCGCGGGCGAAATGCCAGCCCTGGCCGACCTCGCAGCCAATCTGTCGCAACAGGTTCGCCACCGATTCGGTTTCGATCCCTTCGGCGACGACGCGAAGGCCCAGTTCGCGGGCCATCGAGGTGGTCGCGCGCACGATCTTCCAGGCCTCCGAGTCGGACTCGCACAGCGAAATGAAAGAACGGTCGATCTTGAGTTCGGTGAACGGCAAACGGAGCAGGGTCAGTAAAGACGAATGCCCGGTGCCGAAATCGTCCATCGAAATTTCGATGCCCTTGATCCGCAACCGGGTCAGGACCTCGGCCGCGAGCAACGGGTTGCCGATCACGGTGCTTTCGGTGATCTCGGCGATCAGGGCGCCAGGCCCGACGCCGGTTTCCAGCAGCATGCGTTCGATCTCATCCGGCAAACCCGGGTCGGCCAGCACCAGCGGAGAGAGGTTGACCGAGACGCGGCAATCCGGGTGCCTGACGCGCCAGCGGCCGCAGGCCTCCAGCGAGGCGCGCATGATCTGGAACGTCAGCGGTATGATCAGGTTGGATTGTTCAGCGATCGGCACGAATACCTCGGGCGGGAACCCAGCCCCCATTCGGCCATCCGCCAGTTGGCGGGGCCAGCGGGCGAGCGCCTCGACCCCCACCACGCGTCCGTCGCGCAACGATACCTGGGGTTGAAAGTGCGGCACGATCATCCCGTGCCGAAGGGCGTCCGTCAGTTCGGCGACGCTTGGCGGGCATTCGTCGGGCCCGGCTGCCTTGGTCTGCCGCGCCGGCGCATCCCGCAGCAATGCCCGCAACGCGACCGGTGATGCGGGCTTTCGCAACATGCCGGCCACGCGCAGGCCCATGCCTGACGCCAACCGCAGGCTCGCGGTGATGACGCGTTCATCAAGCCGGGAGAGGAAGATCAGGATCGGATCGCCTTTGCCCTCGCGCAGTGCCCGCAACAGGCTGATGCCCTCGGTTTCGCCCAGAGACAGGTCAAGCACGACGGCGTCGTAGCTGTGTTGCATCAGGTGCGCCGCCGCCTCCGCCAGGTTGGCGGCGTCGTCGACCGTGTAGCCCATGGGCGCCACCGTGCGCGTGACCAGCATCCGCTGCACCCGCTCATCGTCGACGACCAGCAGGCGTTTGTCCGCGAGGAGCGGCTGATTCATACGATATCTCTGACCAACGGACGGGATCACCGAGCAAGGAACTATCTGGCGCGCATCGCACCACGAAAAGATGAACAGGCGGTTAATCCGGACGAGTGGTCATTCGTGGGCCGTTTGAAATTGTGGCGCGGCGGTGCGAAATGGCGTACCTGATCGACCGAACCGATACGGCGAACGGACCCTGCCGCCACGATGCCTCCGCCGCGCATGCCCGAATGGGCCTCTTCCCGATGGGCCTCTCCCGCCAGGGCCTCCATGCGGACGCCGCTGGACCCTGAAGGCTATTATGCCCGTCTTGGGGTCGAGCCGTGGTCGGGACCGGAAGCGATTACCGCCGCGTGGCGCCGCGAAGCGCGCCTCGTTCACCCGGATGTGCCGGTGACGGGGGATGCCGCCGCTTTCATGGAACTGAAGCAGGCGTACGACGTGCTGAGCCACACCCTGACGCGGGCCGCCTACGACCGGTCGGCGCGTCAGGCGGCGCCGCGGCAACCGGAGACCGGCGAGATCGACCCGACGCCATATCGCGAAATGGCGGCCCCGCGTACCCGCCATCCGCGATTGCGCGATCTGCCCACCGCCGTCTGGGTTGGGATGGCGGTCGTGCTGCTGATCGGCATTGTCGAGGTTGGGCTGCATCTGACCTCGTCCCAGCCCCAGGAAAAGCGTGCGGCGATCCTCGCCATCGCGCCGGCCGTGCCGCCGTTGGCGCCGAACGAACCTGGGCGATCGCCGTACGGGCCGGCGCCGGTTCGGCTGGCGGGGACACCGAATTTTTACATCGTGCCGACCGCCAGCGCGGCCATGCTGTGGCGGGTGGACGAAGCCCAGCATCTCCTGGTGCCGTGGGGTCAATTGCCGGCGTTCAGCGCCGTGCAGGCGCTGCGGCTGCTCAAACCGAGCGGGATGGTGGAGATCATGGTCACCGACACCGCCAACGGTTATGTCGATGCGGTCCGGCTGACGCCCGGCGACGCGGCGGCGGCGGCGCGCGCCTGGTGCACCTACAACGCCGGTCCGACGCCCGCGAACGGGGAGGTGCTGAGCCACGCCGTTAAGGGCTCCGCCCGGTTGGCGATCGAGAACCGGTCCGGCCAACTGGCGGTGGTTAAAATTCGTTCCGCCGCCGGCGCGGTGCTCGCCAGCGTGTTCGTGGACCCGGGAGGCGAGACGACGATGGACGGGCTGCCAGACCAGCCGGTCGAGGTCGAATTCGCTACCGGCGAGGTCTGGAGCCGTGCCTGCCGCGGTTTCGCCGCCGGCATGCGGGCGCAGCGTCTTTCCGGGCTTGTCTCGATCGACAAGGCGCCGCGGCTGACGATTCCGCCCGATGCCGCCGTCGCCACGGTGGAAATCCCCGATCAGGCGTTCGAACGGGAATAGGGTTTCGTGCTATCGCGGAAGCCTGGCATGGGGGAGCGCGTACGAATGGCCATTACCTTACAGGAATCGTTACGCGGGCTGTTCTACGCGCCGTTTTACGTGGCGCTCGCGCATGACGCCTACGCCGGTGAGGGCGTGGAGGTGCGTTTCGTCAGCGCACCCGAACCCGGCAAGGCGGCGACCGCGATCATGTCGGGTGCGGTCGACGTCAATTGGGGCGGGCCGATGCGGGTCATGCAAAGCTACCACCAGGATCCGGACTGCGACCTCGTCAGCTTCGCCGAAGTGGTGACGCGCGATCCATTCCTGCTGGTCGGGCGTCAGGCGCGACCGGATTTTTCGGTGCGCGATCTCGCCGGTGCGCGGCTGGCGTCGGTCAGCGAGGTGCCGACGCCGTGGATGTGCCTGCGGGAGGACCTCCGCCGCGCCGGTGTGGCACCCGGAACGATCGACCGGGTCGCCAATGGGACGATGGCGGAGAATTGCGCCGCGTTGCTGGCCGGCTCGGTCGATGTGGTGCAATTGTTCGAACCGTTCGTTTCGATGTTGCTGGCCGAGCACGGATGCCACGTCTGGTACGCGCAGGCGAGCCGGGGACCGACCAGCTACACGACGTTTTACGCCCGCCGCGCGACGCTGACGCAACGGCGGGACGAGCTGCTCCGGATGGTGCGGGCGATTTACAAAACGCAACGATGGGTCGCGGGTGCCTCGGGCGCCGCGATCGCCGAGGCGGTGCGGGCGTACTTCCCCGACAGCACGCCGGCGATCCTGTGCTGCGATCGCCGAGGCGGTGCGGGCGTACTTCCCCGACAGCACGCCGGCGATCCTGGAGGCAGCATGTGCGCGGTACAAGGCTCTGGGCATCTGGGGGAACCATCCGGTCGTGTCTCGGGCGGGTTATGACCGGCTGTTGTCGAGCCTCGTTTCGGGCGGGTTCGTCAATCCTGGCACGCCGTTTTCGGTGGCGGTGGACAACAGTATCGCCGAGGCGGTGGTCGCGGAAGTTTGAAGCCGGGGATTGATGTCTCTCGCCAGGCCCAGTTTTGATGATGTTCCGGAGGCGAGGCGGCGGAACCTCGCGGCCGTGGCGGGGAAGCATACGACACCGGAACGGCGCGTGCGGCGGGCGTTGTTTCAGATGGGGGACCGGTTCCGGCTGCCTCGACGCGACTTGCCGGGGACGGCGCCGGAATTGTGCGTGCGAAGGTTGTTGTTTCGGATGGGGTACCGGTTCCGGCTGCATCGGCGCGACTTGCCGGGGACGCCGGATATCGTGCTTTCTGGACGGCGGAAGATCATCGAAGTGCGCGGTTGTTTCTGGCATCGCCATCCCGATCCGGCGTGCCGTAACGCGGTGCTGCCAAAGGTCCGGGCGGATTGGTGGGCGGCGAAGCTGGCGCGGAATGTGGCGCGGGACGAACGAAACCTGGCCACGTTGCGTGACGCGGGGTGGTCCGTCCTGGTGTTGTGGGAATGCGAGGTGAAGGACGAAGCCGCGCTGGCCGCGCGGTTACGTGCGTTTTTGGAATGACTGAGGCGCTGGCCAGGTCTTGAGCTGGGGGATGCACTGACTGTCAGCCTCCGCGGCATATATGGTTTCCATAACAATACGTACGAATTTGGGTCATGGCAAGCAAGTATTACCACAGCGACACAGAGAAACAAATGATCAAGGAATATTTTAAACTTCCCTCTGTGTCGCTGTGGTAATACTTGCTTGCGTTTTGGTTCAAAACCACGCGTTACGTTGAGCCTGGCCGATTCCGCCGGGCGACTACCGATGGTCACTGGATCAGTGAATGTGACGATCGAGTCAGGCTCCGGGTGGCTCGGCGAACCGCGCCGCGACGATCCTGGATATAACAGCGTTTTCCGTTCAGCCTGAAACATATTCGTGGTGGGTGGAGGCACGTCCGCGGCTCAATGAGATCGGACACTGACCCAAGGCCTTTGCGTAATTTGTATTTTTCGGTTCGCGGAGACGGTAAACGGCCGCGGTTCATGTCGCACTGAGGTTCAGAGCGTGATCGCTTGAGGCTGGTTGGTCAGAAAGCGTGAATCACGCTCTCAGACATAAGTGCGCCAGAACATGATCGCTTCAACTTGAAGCAATCATGCTCTAAGCAAAGTGTGAAGGACCGCGAAGCGCGTAAATCGGCCGGTGCGATGATCAGAAAATGGAAGACCTGGCGCGATGGACGTCGCAAGCTGATCGGACCGTACTTTAATGGCACTTGAATGCTTCGAACGGCTCGCGGCAGTTCAGGCACCGGTGCAGCGCCTTGCAGGCGGTCGAGCCGAACGCGCTGATCCGCTCCGTGTTCGTCGAATGGCAGCGCGGACACGCCACATTCGATCGCGCGAACAACGCCGCGGTTCCCTGGCCGGGTTCGGGTGGTACGATGCCCAGATCCAGCAACTTCGCGCGGGCCGCGCCGGTCAGCCAGTCGGTGGTCCAGGCCGGTGTCAGCACCAGCCGCACTCTGACGTTTTCCACACCGATATCACGTACCGCCGCCGCGTGCACCGACCCGGCGTGCCGGTGCGCGAGTCCATTCCGCGCGCGGATGAACACTTCCCACAGCCGGGTCGCGGGGTCCGCCATCACGCGGCTTTCTTGCCAGCGGTTTGTTTGGTAGCCCAGACGGCGGCGGCGTCGCGAACCCAGGCGCCATCGTCATGTGCTTCGCGGCGGCCCGCGAGCCGTTCGCGGTTGCAAGCACCGTCGCCGGCCAGGACGCGGCGGAACTCGTCCCAGTCGATCTCGCCAAACACCCAATGCCCGTCTTCCAAACGCAGGTCCGGATCGGGGAAGGTCAGACCCAGATGCAGGCCTTGCGGCACCGTCGCGTCGACGAATTTCCGCCGCGGCGAGTCGTTGGTGAACCGCTTGATCTTCCACCGCATCGAACTATCGGAGTGCTGTGACTGCGTATCCGGCGGTCCGAACATCATCAGGCACGGCCACCACCAGCGGTTCAGTGCGTCATGGCTTTTTGCTCGGCGGTGCCTCGGCACAGGGTCAGCATGATCTCATAACCCTGCCGCTGGTGGAATGATTCCTCCTTGCAAATCCGGATCATCGCCCGCGCGTAAGGACCGTAGGAGCACCGGCACAGCGGGATCTGGTTCATGATCGCCGCGCCGTCGACCAGCCAGCCGATGGTGCCGATGTCGGCCCAGGAGAGAGTGGGGTAATTGAGGATGGAGGAGTATTTGGCGCGGCCGGTCAGCAGTTGGTCGATCAACTCCTCCCGCGACACGCCGAGGGTTTCCGCCGCCGCGTAAAGATACAGCCCGTGGCCGCCCTCATCCCGCACTTTGGCGAGCAGCGCGACCTTGCGGCGCAGCGACGGCGCGCGGGTGATCCAGTTGCCCTCCGGCAGCATGCCAACGATTTCCGAGTGGGCGTGCTGACTGATCTGCCGGATCAGTGTGCGGCGATATGCTTCCGGCATCGCATCGTTGGGTTCGATCCGTGTTTCGGCATCGATACGGGCCTGAAACCACGTTGCCGCCTCCGACGTGTCGGCCGGGGCGGACGCGGTGTTGAGGGCCTGGCTGTACACTTTTCAGCCGGCGTGCCTGTGGACGAAGGCCTTGATCATCTCCAGCGCACGCAGCGAGTCCGGTGCGGTGGGTGAGCCGGGAATGAACGCGTGCGGCTGGCCGGGGAAGATTTCCTTGGTGATCGTGCCGCCGGCCTTGGTGTACGCGGCGGCGAAATTGTCGGCCATGTCCGGGGTGAGATTGTCGTCGGCGGTACCTTGCATGATCAGCACCGGCGGCTTCGCGACCGACTCGCCGCGGGTCAGGATCAGCGTCGGATTGCCTTCCTCCATGTCGGCTTCCGAGGGCCAGAATTTGTCGTGCGCGATGACGAAGCGTTCCTGTCCCGCTGCCTTCTTTACCTGATAACGCTGCAAGGGGTCGGCGACCGGCCAGCAGCCGATAGCGAACCGCAACGACGCGTCCGAGGTGGAACCCGGCAATGGCAGCTTCGAATAGCGCGGGTCGTTAGGGCGGAGCGCACTCAACAGCAGCAGGTGGCCGCCGGAGGACGTGCCAAGACCGCCCACCAGATCGGCGCGGCTGTTAAATTTTTCCGAATTTGTTTTCAGCCAGCGAATGCCGAGATTGACGTCGGCGACGGTGTCCGGATAGCGCGCCTGAGGCGGCATGCGGAAATCGATCGACAGGACAACGATACCGTCGGCGGCGAGCGCCTCGGCGATCGAGACGTTGTTGAACCGGTCGCCGCCGGTCCAGGCGCCGCCGTGCACCTCCAGCACCGCCGGGAACGGGCCGGGACCAATCGGCTGATACAGGCGCGCCAGCAGGGGTTGGTCGCCGTGGCGCTGATACTCGACATCGTCCGCGCGGAAATCCATGGCTTTTCGGTCCTCCTGGGCTTGATTGTAGCGCGGCCGGGCGAGGGGCGGCAAACCTGACGCCGGTCAATCCGGCCAGAAGTCCGGGTTCATCGCTTCGTCGAAGGTGAAGGGGCAGTTGGGGGGGAACATGTCGCGATCGAAGCCGGTCTCACGCGCCGCCTGTACCCGGCCGAGCCGGTATGCGCTTCGTATCGCATCGTCCAACTGCGAATTCAGGCTCGGATTATCGCTGAGATGATCGCTGACCTGGAGGCGCTGCTCTTCGATGGTCAATCGCCAACTGTTGCCGCGAAATGTCGGCTGGTAGTGCCACTTGAGCAGGTGGAGCAAGAGCACCGTCAGACGACTGACCAGTTCGCGTCTTTCACTGCGTCCCATGCTCTCGATCTCTTCCGCGATATTCTCGATATCGGCTTCGGACAACCGGCCGGCACGCAACAGCGCCGCCTGCTCATTGGCCCAGGCGTAGAAGTCCGTGTCATAGAGAGTCGCGTTTTTTGACGACATGATCAGGGCACCATCAGTGCCGCTATCATACGCCAGGCTTTCGTATGTCGTCACCCGATTTCCGCCCGGACCGCCGGGTTGCTATACTCTCCCCACTGATCCGCTCCCGAAAGACCCCGCCGCATGGACTTCGCCCTGACCGAGCCGCAACAGCAGATCCGCGATCAGATCCTCCGGATTTGCGCCCGGTTCGACGACACCTACTGGCTGGAGCGGGACCGCGACGCCGTCTTCCCCCACGCCTTCTTCAACGCCATGGCCGAAGGCAACTGGCTGGGCATCGCGATGCCCGAGGCGTACGGCGGCGCCGGCCTCGGCATCGCCGAAGCCGCGATCATGATGCAGGCCGTCGCCGAATCCGGTGCGGCGATGAGCGGGGCGAGCGCCATCCACATCAACATCTTCGGCCTCAACCCGGTGATCGTGCACGGCACCGACGCGCAAAAATCCCGCATGCTGCCGCCGCTGATCGCGGGGAAGGACAAGGCGTGCTTTGGCGTGACCGAACCGAACGCCGGCCTCAACACCACCGCGATGACCACGCGCGCCGAACTGCACGGCGACCATTACCGCATCAACGGCACCAAGATCTGGACCTCCACCGCGCAGGTCGCCAACAAGATCCTGCTGCTCGCGCGCACCACGCCCATGGCCAAGGTCAAACGCAAAACGCAAGGCCTGACCTTGTTCTATACCGACCTCGACCGCGCCCATGCGGAGGTGCGGCTGATCCACAAGATGGGCCGCCACGCCGTCGACAGCAACATGGTGTTCTTCGAAAACATGCCGATCCCGGTGGAGGATCGCATCGGCGAAGAAGGCGAGGGGTTCCGCGCCATCCTGCATGGTTTGAACCCGGAACGAGTCCTCGTCGCCGCCGAAGCCATCGGCATCGGCCGCGCCGCTCTGGCTCGCGCATCCCGTTACGCCCGCGAACGCATCGTGTTCGGTCGCCCCATCGGCCAGAATCAGGCCATCCAGCATCCGCTCGCCCGCAACTGGGCTGAACTCGAAGCAGCCAACCTGATGACGCTCAAGGCGGCGTGGTTGTACGACACCGGCCAGGAATGCGGCGCGGAGGCGAACGCCGCCAAATACCTCGCCGCCGAGGCCGGCTATCATGCCGCTGAACAGGCTGTCATGACCCTCGGCGGCATGGGCTACGCGCAGGAATACCACGTGGAACGATTGTTCCGTGAAAGCCTGATCCCGCGCATCGCTCCGGTCAGTCGCGAACTGATCCTGAGTTATCTGGCCGAGCGCGTGCTCGACCAACCGAAGTCTTACTAACCAAGAAAGGAAACAACAAATGACAGTGCTCCGGTCGTCCAATCGTCAGACCAAGGTGCAGCCGGCGACGAATTTCACCGGCGTCGTGTTCTCGGATGAAATCGTGCAGGGAACGGCGCCGTCGCGCATGCGCGCTTCCGTGGTGTCGTTTACTCCTGGCGGACGCACCGCCTGGCATTCGCATCCGGTTGGGCAGACGCTGTATTGCCTGTCGGGCGCCGGCCGCGTGCAGTTCGCGGGCCAACAGGTGCAGGAAATCCGCGCGGGGGACACGGTGATGATTCCGCCGAACATGCGCCACTGGCACGGCGCGGCGCCGGACAAGCTGTTCGCGCATCTCGCGATGTCGGAACAAACCGATAAGGGCGAGGGTACCGCGTGGTTCGAACACGTTTCGGACGCGGATTATAACGCGACACCCGCGCCCGTAACCTGACCGTTTGTCTCGCGAGATGGCGGAAGCCATCTCGCGTCAGGCGAAGTGCGCGTACACCGCCAGCCCATAGCCGCAGGCCAACAAACCGATCGCGCCCGCCGCGATGCCCAGTGCGCGGACCCGGGTAACGACGGAAACCGAGGCGAGCACGATCGAGATTTCCAGGACGCTCGCGGTGTGTTCGTAGCCGTGATAAGAATGGAACGCTTTCTCACGCTCTTCTTCCAGGGCTCTCGCTTTCTCCCGCAGTTGCTTCATGCCATCCCCGGACGCCGGTTCGTCGCGCATTCTGGCTTCTTCGGAGTGT
This sequence comes from uncultured Acetobacteraceae bacterium, assembly GCA_937902425.1. GTDB lineage: Bacteria > Pseudomonadota > Alphaproteobacteria > Acetobacterales > Acetobacteraceae > Rhodopila. Next base: position 12,716 of record CALFNB010000285.1, read on the forward strand.
GCCTTCTTGATCCGCTCCTGGACCGCGGGATCGCCGGCGTTCGCCAGGCTCTCCAGCAGGGAGGCCTCCGCGTTCCACAGACTGGCCCGCAGGTTTTTCGCCTGATAGGCGTTCCAGGTATCGGATGTGCTGATGTTGTGGGTGATGTATTCGGTCTGCGAAGACTTCGCGCCCAGGTCCACGATGGCCAGACCGGCGGCGAGGAATGAAACGGTCACGGCCATGATCCGCGGCCAATGATCGCTTTCGCCGCGCTTCTCCTGCGCCTCGCCGATTTGCTCCGTCGCGGTGTCCACCGGATCCACCATGTCACTGTTCCCCCTGATGCGCCTGGTGGAAACCAGGAGTTACCGATCATGAACGATTCGGCACTAAAAAGCCCGCCGGCGGCCTGGCGCATCAGCGCCACGCCCGGCTTAGCATGGCGTCCAAGGCGTTGACGATACGGGTGTCCTCGCTGACGAGTGACCCAACCGAGGGACCGAGCGATTCCCGTGGAACATGGGTAATCTGACGCGGATCGAATACGACTCAACGGCCATTGATCACGAATTGAGGGCCGATGTCGCTGTCAGGCAGCCCGAACTCCTCCGCTGACAAAAGCGGGACGATGACGCGCCGAGCCGAAGCACGAAATCGGTTTGACTGCACCACGACGACAAATGGGACGACCTGACGGTTTCGGCCAGGGTTCTGATGAACACTCAGTTGGTCGGTTATCAAAGCGTATTGAACTCATCGGCGATCGAGCCATGCTTCGCGATGAAGGCGTCACTTGCCGCGATGTGGTCATCAATTTGCCGCTGCCGGTCGGCATCGCCGGCTTCGGCGTTATCGACGAATGCCGACAGCAGGCGTTCGACGGTCTCGGACAAATTGTGTGTAAGACCGCGTGCCCGGCGAACAAGGTCTTCGTTCAGGGTCATATTCACCGGACGCCGCGGCGCTGCTCGGTCGAAACCCATGATTGACCTCCATGCGCACCATATACGGATTGGCCTGAGCGGCAAGGCAAATCCGGCTGGCCCACCCCGCCGGATTGGTACAGCTTACGGCGAAATCCCCGAGGAAACCGAACCATGCCTGAGCCGCACCAAAAAATCCTCAACGGCATTCGCGTCGTCGATCTCAGCCGCGTCCTCGCCGGGCCCTGGTGCGGGCAACTCCTCGCGGATTTCGGCGCGACGGTGATCAAGGTCGAGGGCCCCGAGGGCGATGAAAATCGCCGCTGGCCGCCGCTGTCGCCCGAAGGCGTGAGCGCCAATTTCGGGTCCGTCAACCGCGGCAAACGCGCGATGGTGCTGAACCTGAAGACCGCGGCGGCGCGCGGCGTTCTGCGTCACCTGGCGGTCCAGGCCGACGTGTTGCTGCACAGCTTTCTGCCGGACACCGCCGCGCGTCTGGGGATCAGCAATGAGGCGCTGCACGAAGCGAACCCGCGGCTGATCATCGGCACGATTTCCGGCTATGGCGCTTTGGGCCCGCTCGCGGAGAAGCGCGGCTACGATCTGATGGTGCAGGCGTTTTCCGGCGCGATGTCGACGACCGGCATCCCCAACGGCCCACCGATCCGCACCGGCGTTTCGTTCATCGACATGTCGACCGGCCTGTCGCTCTACGGTGGCATTGTCACCGCGCTTCTGGGCCGGGAGAAGACCGGGCGAGGCACCTGGGTGCGCGGCTCGCTGCTGGAAACCGCGGTGGCGTTGCTCGGCTATCACGCGGTGGGCTGGATGCAGGCGGGCCTGCTGCCGGAGCCACAGGGCTCGGGCAGCGCCCATCTGGTGCCCTATCAGGCGTTCCGGTGTCACGACGGGTTCATGCTGGCCGGAGCGCCCAACGACGCCGCCTGGAACCGGTTTTGCGACGCGCTGGATTGGCCGGAGCTGGCCAAAGACCCGCGTTTCCAGGGCAACGTCGCGCGCGTGGAGCAACGCGATGTGCTCATCCCAATGCTTGAGGACCGGTTCGGCCGTCACCCCGTCGCGTATTGGGTGGCGCGGTTCGAGGCCCGCGGTGTCGCCTGCGCGCCGATCCAGACGGTCGATCAGGTGATGACCCATCCGCAGGTGCTGGCGAATGGGATGCGGCTCCAGGCCAGCAACCCGGATGGCACGACGCAGGACCTGGTCGGCACTCCGTTCAAGCTCGCGGATGGCGGAGGTACAGCCCCCACCGCGGCGCCCGCTCTGGGCTCTGATACCGAAGCGATCCTGGCCGACACCCTGGGTATGACGCAAGCCGAGATCGCCCTGCTGCGGGCCGC
>CALFNB010000286.1 GCA_937902425.1 uncultured Acetobacteraceae bacterium
ATGGTTCCAAGGGCCACTGCCCTTGGCGGAGGTCCAGGAGGCAGCGCCTCCTGGTCGGGGTCCGGGGCGGAAGCCCCGCCGCTTTCGGAGGCCCGAGCGATTGTGCGATGCTGCCGGAAACCGACCGGGGCACCCAGCATGCGGATCTTCAGCGCCACCATCGCCACCGAGACGAACACGTTCTCGCCCATGCCCACCAGCCTCGACGCCTATAAGGAGTGTGTGTTCCTGCGGCCCGGCGAGCACCCGACCGATACCCCTGTCATGTGCACCGCGCCGCTTTGGGTCGCCCGCCGGCGTGCCGCCGCCGATGGGTTCAGCCTGATCGAGGGCAGTTGCTTCGCCGCCAGCCCAGCGGGGACCACCAATCGGGCGGATTACGAGATGATGCGGGACGAAATCCTCGGCCAGGTGAAGGCGGCGCTGCCGCTGGACGGGGTGCTGCTCGGGCTGCACGGGGCGATGGTCGCGCACGGCTACGATGACACCGAGGGCGACGTGATCGAACGGGTGCGCGCTTTGGTCGGGCCGAAATGCGTGATCGGCGTGGAACTGGATCCGCACTGCCACCTGACGCTGAAGCGCGTCCAGCTGTCCGACATCATCGTCTTATATAAGGAGTTCCCGCATACCGACGTGGTCGAGCGCGCCGAGGATCTGCTGACCCTCGTGCTGCGCACCATTCGCGGCGAAATCCATCCGGTGATGTCGCTGTACGATTGCCGCCAGGTCGGCAGCTACCCGACCACGTTGCCGCTAATGCGCGCGTTCGTCGACAAAACCGCGGCGATGGAGGGTAAGGACGGCGTGCTGTCGGTGTCCATCGGGCATTGCTTCCCCTATGCCGATGTGCCGGAGCTGTCGGGCCGGATCCTGGTGGTCACCGACAACGACAAGGCGAAAGCCGACCGGCTGGCCACCGCGATCGGTCAGGAATTCGTCGCCATGCGCGGCAAAACCGCGCCGGAGTCCGTGCCGTTCGACGAGGGCATCTCCGCCGCCGTCGCCTTCAACGGGGCGCCCGTGGTGATGGCGGATCCCGCCGACAACGCTGGCGGTGGAGCGCCGACCGACAACACCACCATCCTGCGCCGGCTGATCGAGCGCGACGTTCAGGATGCCGCGATCGGCCCGATCTGGGACCCGATCGCGGTCCGCCTGTGTTTCGACGCGGGGGAGGGGGCGACGTTCCCGTTGCGCTTCGGCGGCAAGATTGGTCCGACCTCCGGCGTGCCGGTGGATGCCATGGTGACGGTGACCGCGCTGAAACGCGATTGTTGGCAAAGCTTCGGCCCAACTCAGGTCCCGCTCGGCGATTGCGCCGCCATCCGCGTCGGCGGCGTTCAGGTGGCTCTGATCACCAACCGCACCCAGGCCCTGGGCCTGGAACTGTTCCGCAACCTGGGGATCGAGCCGACCGAGCGGAAACTGCTGGTGGTGAAGTCGACCAACCACTTCATGGCGGCGTTCGGCCCGATCGCCGCCAAGGTGATCTATGTTGACTCAGATGGTCCGCTGAACCGCGACTATCGAAAAATTCCATACACTCGTGTGCAACGTCCGATCTGGCCGTTGGACGCGGAAACGACGCCGGGTCTGATCGCATGACAGCGGCGATCGGGGTCGTATCCTGGGAACGTTCGGCCTCGTCGCCGTTCGATTGCTTGACCTGGGCCGCGACCACGGTTAGAACCCCCGCCTTCCGCCGCTGATCCCTGCCGGGCGGTTCCAACCCAAACAGAGGCGTTTAGTACCGAGATCATGGCGAACACCGCATCCGCGCGTAAGCGTATCCGTCAGACCATAGTCCGCACCGCTCGCAACGTGGCGCGAAAGTCCCGCATGCGCACCTTCGTCAAGAAGGTCGAGACCGCGATCGCGAGTGGCGACAAGTCGGTCGCCGCGGAGGCCCTGCGCGTCGCGCAACCGGAGATGCAGCGTGCCTCGGGCAAGGGCATTGTGCATGCCAACACGGTCGCTCGGAAACTGTCACGATTGTCGGCCCGCATCAAAGCATTGGCCAGCGCGTGAATCTTTTGCCCGGAACGTTTCGGTCTGGTGGTTGACCGGCCGAACGCTTTCGGGCAGTCTGAGAACGGCCGGCTTGTGTGGCGATCTTCGGATCGCCAGGGTTAGTTCGTTACCAATGTGGTACGAGCTTGCACCGCAGAAATGGTCTCATCTATAGTTATCCCCACAATTATACTTCTTGTAATGATATTGCGTTTTTCCTTAACGCCATTTTGTGATCCGAATCCCCATTGCATCCTGGTCGAAGCCCCTGTTAGATATTACCCAGAGGTTACCGGCAGGCAAAACCGTAGTCAGGAAGACGATAGTTTCGCTGACATGGCCGGCGGATAATGAGATACCGCGAAAGGGGTGTAACCCTGGCGGTTGGGGGGCGGCGCGGTCTTCACGGCTCGCGCGTCGGCTGGGCGGGCATAGTGATGCCCATGATGACAAGGGAGCGAGAAGAAGTGGAACAACCGCAACTCGCAAGTGTCTGGGCGAAGATCCGTGGCCTTTTGCAGGCCGAGGTGGGGGAGGCTGAATACCGAAACTGGCTGCGGCCAATGACCCTCAGCGGATTGTTCGGCGATGAGATCGCCATCAGCCTGCCAACCGGTTTCGTGCGCGACTGGGTCCGCGATCACCACGGTGCACGTGTGAACGCGCTGTGGCAAGCCGCGTGTCCAAAGGTGCGCCGGGTCGACTTCGTGGTCCGCGATCCCGCCCACCCGGTGATTGAGGTCATGCCGGAACCGGCCGCTGAAATGGCGAAACCTCGTGTTGATACCGAGGATAAACCAGACTCCCGCAATGACATCGCGGCGGCGCTCGACCCACGCTTTACGTTCGATGCGTTCGTTGTCGGAAAGCCGAACGAAGTGGCGCATGCCTGTGCTCGGCGCGTCGCTGAGCAACCCGCCTGCCACGGCTTCAACCCGCTGTTCCTGTACGGCGGCGTCGGACTGGGCAAGACGCACCTGATGCACGCGATCGCGTGGGAATTGACGGAGCGCGGCGGCGCCAACGGAAAACCCGTGTCGGTGGCTTATCTTTCCGCCGAAAAGTTCATGTATCGCTTCATCTCCGCCATCCGCGGCCACCAAACGATTCAGTTCAAGGAACAGCTTCGCGGCGTGGACGTACTGATGGTCGACGACCTGCAGTTCCTGATCGGCAAGGACAACACGCAGGAGGAGTTCTTTCACACCTTTAACTATCTGGTGGATGCGGGGAAACAGATCGTCATCTCGGCCGACAAGTCACCGTCCGATCTGACCGCGCTTGACAATCGGCTGCGCACGCGACTCGGTTGCGGCATGGTCGCTGACCTGCATTCGACAACGTTCGAGTTGCGCATTTCGATTTTGGAGTCCAAGGCGGCGCGCGCGGGCGTCCCGGTGCCGCCCAAAGTACTGGAGTTCCTCGCCCACAAGATCACGTCCAACGTGCGGGAACTTGAAGGAGCGCTCAATCGCCTCGTCGCGCACGCGAACTTGTTCGGCCGCGTTATCTCGCTGGAAACCACGCAGGAGGTGCTGCACGACATCTTGCGCGCGCACGACCGCAAGGTGACGATTGAGGAAATCCAAAAAAGGGTTTCTGAGCACTACAACATTCGGCAGACGGAGATGACCTCGGCGCGGCGGGCCCGCGCGGTCGCACGGCCGCGTCAGGTGGCGATGTATTTGTCGAAGCAGCTCACGACGCGCAGTCTGCCGGAGATTGGGCGCAAGTTCGGCAACCGAGACCATACGACGGTGATGCACGCGGTGTCGCGGGTCAACGAACTGATGCAGGCGGACGGCGACTTCGCCGAGGGTGTGGAATTGCTGCGAAGGATGCTGGAGTCATCGTGAGGCGGTCGCATCGTCACCGTCATCGCGCTGATTGACATCATGCGGGATTTTGGTTGTCAGCCTCGGGGATTCCCGCATGATGTCAATGGTCTGGCCGCTTTCCTCGCGGATACAGATGCTCGGCTCAGGGCTGAGCACGACGTTTTGATGACTTTCGCCGCATCCCAACTTTAATCGGACGCCCAGTTGGGCTGACCGGGTCGGTATCGACGTGAAGTGAACCTGACCCGCCATGACGCGCTTTTACCCCATCAACGCGCGCCGCGACGACAGAAACTCCTCGACCGCGCCAGCGAACTTATCGCACTCGGCATCGCCGATCGGTAGGCACAGCGTCATCATACCGCGCCGCGCCAGCCAGATCCCTTGCGCCAGCATATCGAAAAAGAACAGCTCCTTCAATTTCGCGTCGCTCCTGGCCGCGTCGGCCGGCGTGCGGATCGGGCCGCGCGTGGTGTGCACCGCGAGCATCGACCCAATACCGGTAAATTGCACAGGTGCGTCCGCCGCCCGGCACAAACCGTTCAGCCGTTCCCGCAGCGCGTCGCCTCGTGCGTTCAATGCCCGCGCGGCCTCCGGCGTATAGATCTCGGTCAACCCGACGAGCCCAGCGTTCATCGTCAGAACATTGTTGTTGAACGTGCCGGCGTGCGGCAGAGCGTCCGGGCGCCGCGGATCGAACAGATCCATGATGTCGCCGCGCCCGCCAAACGCGCCGAATGACATACCGCCGCCGATATATTTGCCAAATGTCGTCAGATCCGGCTTGATCCCGCGCACCGACTGCAATCCGCCGGGCGCCAGGCGCGATGTCATCACCTCATCCAGGATCAGCAGCGCGCCGACACGTTGCGTTTCCTCACGCAGCATCGCCAGGAACGCGGGCTCGGCCGCGAGGCAGCCGCCGCTGCCGATCATCGGTTCCAGGATCACGACCGCGAGATCGGCCGCGTTCGCGTGGATCAGTGATCGTGTCGTCTCCGGATCGTTATACGATGCGACCACATACTCGAACGGCGCGTTGATCGGCGAGCCGCCGCCCGCGAAGCCGAACACCGCGCCGTGATAGCCGCCGTCGAACACCATGACCTTCGGGCGCCGGGTGAAAATCCGCGCCAGCGAGATCGCCAGCAAATTGGCCTCGGTGCCGGAGTTGGTGAACCGCACCCGCTCCAGGCCGAACCGCTCGCACACCGCGCGCGCGAACCGCGCCTCGACGATGTTGGAGGCGCCGTAATTGATGCCGCCGTCGAGCGCCTTGTTCAGCGCGGCCCGAATGACGGGATGTGAGTGACCAAAGATGCCGGCGGTATATTCGCCAAGAAAATCAACGAATTCGTGGCCGTCCAGGTCCCAGAGCCGGCAACCCGCGGCACGCTCCATCGCCAGGGGGAACGGCGCGTAGTGCAGCACGGTGCGCGTGTTGCCGCCGGGCATGACGGCGGTTGCCTCCACATAACGGGCGAGGCTTTTCGGGTTGCGGGCGACATAAACCTCCTTCGCCTCGTTCAGAGCGGCGTCAATGTCGGCGTTGCGCAGTCCGGTTTCGCTCATGGTCAGCTTCCCACGCGGTGGCCAGGCGAGTGTCGCGCCGGATGGGCATGGAGGCAACGGCTCAGGGCTTCGCCCCGAGAACCCCACCAGGAGGCGCATTGGTCCGCTCTTCGCGGCCCAATCCTGGACCTCCGTCAAAGGGCGAGGCCCTTTGAAATCTGTCCATTGGCGGTTTCTCGGAGAGGGCCCAATCGAGACCTGACAAGGTCCGAGTTGGCCCTCTCCGAGAAACCGCCAATGAATGGTTCCGAGGGGCAGCGCCCTTGGTGGGTTTCAGGGCAAAGCCCCGACCTTGCTTTTCCGCGCCACCCCCTATAGCGGCGCGGGCGCTCTTTGGTTATGG
>CALFNB010000287.1 GCA_937902425.1 uncultured Acetobacteraceae bacterium
GCCGTCCTGGCGGGTCGCGTTTACCGCTTGCGGTGACCTGGCGCGGGAGGCAAAATCGTGGATGTGTTTAGTTTTCGTGTCTCAGGGGTGGGGTTCGGTCCACCAGTGCTCCGGTGGCCTCCGCATCCTCGGTGTCATACCAACCCGCGTTTATGCCGCATGTGTCAATGTTCAGGCGGGTCGGTATGAATTCGAGATGCGTCAATCTCGCGGAGACGAGCCCGGAGATGACCAACAAAAAGCGCTAATTCCCCACTCGCTCGTCGGCCGACGTCACACCCAACTGCTTCAACTTCCGGTGCAGCGCACTGCGTTCCATGCCGACGAACTGCGCCGTCCGCGAAATATTGCCGCCAAACCGCAACAACTGCGACTGAAGATATTGCGTTTCGAACAAATCCCGCGCCTCCCGCAGCGGCAGCGACATGATGTCCGCGCCGGGATCGATGCTCAACACCTGCGGCGCGCGCGAGCCGATTTCCGGCGGCAACATATCGGCGCGGATCGCCTCCGACGCGCCGCCGGGCGCCATGATCAGCAGCCAGTCCATCAGATTGCGCAACTGCCGGACATTCCCCGGCCAGTCGTACGCCTGCAACGCGGCCAGCGCATCGGCCGACAATTCGCGCATCGGCATGCCGGACGCCTCGGCCGAGCGGGCGATGAAATGCCGCGCCAGATCGGGCACATCCTCCCGCCGCTCCTTCAGCGCGGGCAGCCGGACCGGCACCACCGCCAGACGGTAAAACAGATCTTCCCGAAATCGCCCGGTGCCGATCTCGGCGTGCAGGTCCCGGTTCGTGGTCGAAATGACCCGCACATCGACCTTGACCCGGTTGGAGCCGCCGACCCGCTCAAAGCTCTGGTCCTGCAAGGCGCGGACGATCTTGCCCTGGGTCTCCAGCGGCATGTCGGCGACCTCATCCAGCAGCAGCGTGCCGCCATGCGCGCGCTCCAGTACTCCCGCTCGCCTGGGATGCACGGCGGGATCGGCGCCGGCTTCCACGCCGAACAGTTCTTCCTCGAAACGAGCCGGCGCCATCGTCGCGCAATTCATCACCACGAACGGCCCATCCGCCCGCCGCGAACTGGCATGGATCATTCGCGCCACGACTTCCTTGCCCGAGCCCGCCGGTCCGGTGATCAACACGCGGGACCCGGTGGGCGCCACTTTGTCCACCTGGCCGCGGATCTGCGCCATGTTGGACGATTCGCCGATCAACTCGGCTTCGGGTCCGGCGCGCAGCCGCAACTCGGCGTTTTCACGGGACAGCGCCGCCGCCTCCAGCGCGCGGCGCACCACCAGCAGCAGACGGTCCGACTGAAACGGCTTTTCGATGAAATCGTACGCACCTTGCTGGATCGCGCCAACCGCCATCTCGATCGTGCCGTGACCGGAGATCATGACGACCGGAACGTGCGGCTCCTCGCCGTGGAAGGTCTCCAACAACCCGATCCCATCCAGGCGCGAGCCTTGCAGCCAGACATCCAGGATCACCAGCGACGGCCGGCGCGCGTGGAACGCGGCGAGCGCGGTGTCGGCGCCATCCGCGCCGCGAGTATCGTAGCCCTCGTCGGCCAGGATGCCATCGATCAGCATCCGGATATCAGGCTCGTCGTCGACGATCAGAATGTCATGCGCCATACGGTGCCCCAATGGACGGTGCCCCAATGGGCTGCATTCCGGCGTGCGCCATCCCGCCCGCGGCCTTCCGGGCGGCTTCCCTGGGCGCCGCTTCAGCGGATCCCGGCGCCGACGGCAGCACCAATGTCGCCACCGTGCCCGGCCCATCCGGCCGATCATCCAGAATCACCTGACCGCCGTGATCCTCCATGATCTTCTTCACGATCGCGAGTCCCAAGCCGGTTCCTTTCGGTTTGTGCGTTACATAAGGCTCGGTCAGCCGAGCGCGATCCTCGCGCGGCAGACCAATTCCGTCATCCATGACCTGAACAGATACCAGACCATTCGATTCGGCCACCGATACCGCGATCGCACCGGCGGCGCCGTCCTCCCTTGGACGCATGGCGACCGCGTCGGCGGCGTTGCGCAACAGGTTGGTCAGCGCCTGGCGCATCATCCGCCGGTCACAGGGCACCACCGGGCCGTGCACCGGGATATCGCTGGACCAGGCGATGCGCGGCAGCGCCGTCTTCTGCAACACCAACGTCTCACGCACGATCAGACCAAGATTCTCCGGCTTGATAACCGGCTGCGGCATGCGGGCGAAAGCGGAGAACTCATCGACCATGCGGCCGATATCGCCGACGTGGCGGATGATCGTGTCGGCACACTGGCCGAAGGTTTCCGGATCCGAGGTGATTTCCTTGGTGAAACGGCGTTTCAGCCGCTCGGCGGCCAGCTGGATCGGGGTCAGCGGGTTCTTGATCTCATGCGCGATGCGCCGCGCCACGTCAGCCCATGCGGCCTGGCGTTGCGCGAGTTGCAGCTCGGTGATGTCGTCGAAGGTGACGATGAAGCCGTTGACCCGCCCCGAGGTCATCTCCGCGCCCATGCGGACCAGCAGCGTGCGGGGTTTGTTCGGTGGGCCGATGCGCACCTCCTCGGTGCGCGGGCGTTCCGGCGCGGCGCGGGCGGCCTCGATGAGTTCGGCGAATTCCGGCACCACTTCGGCGATATCGCGGCCCATCGCGGCCAGCAGGTCGACCGCCAGCAACTCGGCGGCGGCGCGATTGGGCAATTCGATACGGCCGCGCGCGTCCAGGCCGATCACACCGGCGGAGACGCCCGCCAGTACCGTCTCGGTGAACCGGCGGCGGCCGTCGATCTGGCTGTACGCCTCCAGCAGTTCGGCGCGTTGCGCGGCGAGTTGCCCGGTCATGCGGTTGAACGCGCGCGACAGGCCGGCGAGTTCGTCCCGCCGGTGGCCTTCTTTGACACGCACGCCCAGATCGCCGCCGCGCACGCGTTCGGTGGCGTTGATCAGGGTGCCGATCGGGCGGGCGATCTGGTTGGCCATGACCAGGCCGATCAAGGCGGCGGCGAGCAGCACCAGCAGGGCGACGACGGCGAAGATCCAGGCGAAGGCGATTTGCAGCCACGAGCGGTTCTGGTCGAGGCGCTGATACTCCGAGACTGCCTGCTCGGTGCGCGACATGTAGCCGAGGATTTTTGGGTCCACCGGGCGGCCGATCATCAGCAGCAGCGGCGGGGTGGCGTTGAGCCGCGCCACCGCGCGCACCCGCGTGCCGTCGCCGCCGTTGAGCACCACGACGTCTCCCTCCAGAGCCTGTTGCGACACCGAGGCCGGCGGCGGATCGACGCCGAGGCCCACGAACAGGCCGGCGGCGGCGAGCACCTGTCCGGTATTGGGTTCGTAGATCACCGCCTCGGTCAGGCCGCGCAAGGTCGTTTGGGTATCCAGCACGTTGACGAACACTGACGGGTCGGCGGCGAGGAACTGGCCGGCGTTGGCCAGATCGTTGGCCATCTCCAGCGCGTCGGAGCGGATCGTGTTGCGATGCTCCTCCAGGTAGCCGCGGGAGACCTGCAGCGATTCGGCCAGCGCGGTGCGCACCGGATCGTTGAACCAGGCCTGGATGCCGAAATGGAAGAAGGCGACGGCGAAGCAGGCGACCACGATGGTGGGCAGGACGGCGACGCCGCTGAACAGCAAGACGAGCCGGACATGCAGTTGCGATCCGGCCGAGCCGCGCCGCCGCTCCACCCACACCCGCGTCAACCGGCCCGCCAGGACGGCGCCCAGAAGCAGCAGGACCGAGATGTTGGCCAACACCAGCGCGGTGCCGGTCCCGGCCGGGAGACCGAGCGGGGAGCCGCGTGCCAGGATGATGAATGTCGACAGGCCAACCGCGAGCGCGACGGCGGCGAGCACGAATGTCATCGTCTTGCTGACCAGGATGCGGCCCAGATGGGACAGCAGGGCGGCGCCCAGGGTGAGGGGCGGCGCGTCGCTGGTTGAGGCTTCCGGCGTCAGCGCTCCTCGGGGCGAGAAGATGTTCATCGCGTCAGGATGCCGCGCCTGCCACGATGACGCCAGAGACGCGGGGCGTTGCCCCGGACCGGACCAAGGGGCGCTGCCCCTTGGAACCATTCATTTTGGGTGGGTGTGGG
>CALFNB010000288.1 GCA_937902425.1 uncultured Acetobacteraceae bacterium
GGTTAACGGCGGGGATGCGGCGGTTCTGTATTGTTTCATCTTCCTGTTTCTCGCGCTGGAAGGCGGCGGACCCTGGAGCGTCGACGCCGCCCGGTCGAGGAGGTAGCCCCGAGCGCGGGACCGCCGCCCAGAGGGGGCATCACAGGGGTTGATGCGGTGGCGCGTCTGCCGCAACGTCGGCTCCGGATCAGCGGAGTCCACCGTTGATCCCGACGCATCCGCCGCCATCGCGCCACGAGGAGACACGGCATGGCCGAGCACTACGATCTGCTGATCCGCGACGGCATCTGCGTGTTGCCCTGGGGCCAGGAAGCTATCGACGTCGGCGTCCGCGACGGCCGCATCAAGGCCCTCGGCGTGCCGTCGTCCGCGACCGCCGAAACGGTGTTCGACGCGCGTGGTTTGCATGTCCTGCCCGGCCTGATCGATCCGCATGTGCATTTTCGCGATCCCGGCGACAAGGCGGTCGAGTCGATCCCCACCGGTAGCAAGGGCGCCGTGCTCGGCGGTCTCGCCGCGGTGTTCGACATGCCGAACACCAGCCCCTCGGTCGTCGACGCGGACATGGTGACCTGGAAACAAAAATACGTCGAAGAGGTCGCGTGGTGCGACATGGGGATATACGTCGGCGGCACCAAGACAAACATCGCGGCGCTCGCCGGCCTGGAATGCGGCTGCGGTGTGTGCGGCATCAAGATTTTCGCCGGCAGTTCCACCGGCGATCTGATGGTCGAGGACGATGAGCATCTGGAAAAGATCATGCGTTCCGGACGGCGCCGTATCGCTTATCATTCCGAGGACGAGTATCGCCTGCAGGCGCGCAAAGCACTGTTCAAAGCCGGCGATCCGTACGCGACCCACATGGAATGGCGTGACGAGGAGTGCGCTTTTCTGGGCACAAGGCGGTTGATGGCGTTGGCCAGAAAGACCGGACGAGCGGCGCATATCCTGCACGTCTCGACCGCCCAGGAATTCGAGTATCTGAAGGATTATCGCGACATTTGCACGACCGAGGTGCTGGTCAATTACCTGACCCAGGCCGCGCCGGACTGCTACGAGCGATTGGGCGGCTTCGCGGTGATGAACCCGCCGATCCGCGGCCAGCGCCACATGGACGCGGCCTGGAAGGCGATCAACGAAGGCATGGTCGACACGATCGGCTCGGACCACGCGCCGCACTCGCGGGCACAGAAAATGCTACCGTGGCCGAGCTGTGCATCGGGCCTGACCGGGGTGCAAACACTGGTGCCGATCATGCTCAATCATGTGAACGCCGGGCGGTTGTCGCTGAACCGCATGGTCGATCTGATGTGCGCCGGCCCGGCGCGGGTTTACGGCGCCGTCGGCAAGGGCCGCATGGCGGCCGGCTACGACGGCGACTTCACCATTGTGGACATGAAGAAGCAGCGGCGGATCGAGGAGTCGTGGATCGTTTCGCCCAGCGGCTGGACGCCATTCGCCGGCATGGACATCACCGGTTGGCCGATCTCCACCATCGTGCGCGGCACCGTGGTCATGCGCGACGACACGGTACTCGGTTCGCCGGGCGGCAAACTGGTTAAGTTCGCCGGGTAAGCCTCGTCCTCAGCTTTGCCCGCTCGCCTCACGCAACTTCCGAGCCCGATCGAGCACCTTGTTCTCGATGTCGGCCTGCACCACGGAACTGACCGGGGCGTCGACCCAGCGGCCGCCCTGATTGACCTGACGGAAGACGCTGACCCGGATGCCGTCGCTGCGCAGTTCGCGGCCGAGGATGTAAGCGGTGGCCTTGAACCGCTCACCCGGGGCATCGGCGGGGGAGTACCAATCGGTGATGATGACGCCACCGAACGGATCGGCCGAAGTCAAGGGCAGGAAGCTGAGTGTGTCGAGCGCGCCGCGCCACAGGAACGCGTTGACGCCAATGCCGCCGCCGCCGCCGCCGGAGGAATCCCCACGATCCTTGGAGACTCCCAACGTGAAGAGTCCCGCGTCGCCGCCGAGCCTGGTCGAGTAGGGATCGGTCGGCGACCCTTGGCCCTGGAACGCCGGGTTCGTTGGGTTGGGTTTCGCATAGGCGCACGCGGCAAGTCCCGCCGCCAGGGATGTCAGCATCAGCCAACGCGTGACCCGCTTCAGCGCCGCCGCATTGTGTTCCGCCCGATTGCTTTTCATCGACTCGCGCACCTTGCTTTTCAGCCAGAGGGGGGGGGATTCCAGCCAGAGGGCCGGTATCTACTCCCGACGCCGACCGCCGCCAAGCGCCGCGATCGGTACAAGAAAACGGCGGGGAATGACCCCCGCCGTTTCCAGACGTCACGCTGTAGTGG
>CALFNB010000289.1 GCA_937902425.1 uncultured Acetobacteraceae bacterium
GATCGTGCACGCGACCGCGATATCGGCGTGACCGATCTTCTCACCGAACCAATAAGCCCCTGGGCGCGTGGCGCGATCTGCTTCCAGCGCGTTCAGAACATCGGCGATCTGAGTAAGGCAGCGGTCGACCCAAATTTGCGATGTTTCCTCGTGCGGGATACGTTCGTACAACAGGCTGACGGCCTTGTCGGCGAGACCCGTGGCCAGAGCACAAACTTTCAGCGCCGCCCGGCGCCCCGGCCCATGCTGTGCGATCAGGGCACGTTCAGGACCCACGATCTCATCCAGCCAGTCAAGAATGGTGACGCTGTCGATCAGGGGCTCGCCATCATCAGGCACCAGTGTTGGGACGCGGCGCAGGGGATTAAATGACGCCAGCCGGTCCGCATCGCCGAAGGTTGACCAGGTGCGATGTTCATATGGCAGGCCATAGATGGCCAGAGCGATGCCGACACGGCGGACGAACGGGGAGTCGAATTGCCCTATCAGGATCATCGTGGTCTCCGTGCTGAAGCGACGCACCGGGATGAAACGAGAACCACGGACAGGTGTTCACGCGGTCGATGCGCTTCGCCCGGTGTCGGATCCCGCGCGAGGAAGACCGCCGCGCTCACGACGGTCTCGCGCCAGCCTGGTTCAGCCGCCAATCACCGCCGTGAACGCACATTGAACCTGTGCCGGGCTGTTCGCCGGCAGCGCCTGTGTGTGCCGCGCCGGGCGGGATGCCGGATCCGGGAACATCTTTTCCCATTCTCCGTTCAACGCCGCGCGTCCGGCCGCCTGATCCTTGGCCCAGAACTCGATCTTGAGGAAATCGTCCGGGGTGCCGCCGGCCGCTTTGATCGCGGCCGAGAGCTGCAGGAACAGGTTTTTCACCTGCTCCTCCAATGTATCCGGCACCTTGCCGGTCGCCGGATCGCGTGGCCCAATCACGCTTGACATGACCATGTCGCCGATACGGCTGGCGTTCGGGATCGGGTTCTGGTGAGCGAACCCGGGCCACATGATGCTCTGACGTTTGGCCATGGTTCAGACAGCCTCCTTGGTGCGGGAGGCCGGGGCGCCGAACACCGGCACGTCTTTGTGATTGTCCACCAAAGCTTCCGGCCCCTCGGTCGGCAGGCTGGTCGCATAGTTCAGCGCGGCGTCGATGTCGCCTTCCCAGACCTCACGCGGCAGTTCGTACAGCAGTTCGACCCCGTAACCGTTCGGGTCGTTGATGTACAGGCTGTGCGTCATGCCATGATCGACCCGGCGGTTGAACTTCACGCCGCGCGCCTGCAGATATTCAAGCCGGGTCAGCCACGCCTCGCGCGTCGGAAACGCGATGGCGATATGATTGACCGCGAGCGGCATGCCAAACATGCCCCATTCCTTCGGCGGCTCCGGCAGGTTGGTGTTCTCCACCAGAGCGATGTCGTGATGGTTGTCCTTGCCGGCATGATCGCAGCTATAGAACCGCATGTTCGGCGGGTTCGGCCGATCCGGGCGAGCCTTCAACTGGCCGACCTGTTTCAGGCCGACGACCTCGGTCCAGAACTTGTGCGCATCGTCCATGTTCCGCACGTTCAGCACCAGGTGATTGAGGCCTGATGGCGCCGTCAGATTGGTTACGTTATCAGCCATATCTCGTCTCCTTCATTTGAACGTATTATCCGGCACGCGCCGCTTCGGCGCCGCCGCCGATTGAAGTTTCCGCCGCGATCAGCTCTCGCACGATCCCGCGGAACAGGTTGGGTCCGCCATCCATCGAAAGCGACAGCATTTGCCGCCCAGGATCCTGATCGATCACCTTCTGTTGCGCTTCGATGATGACCTTGTCCTCGTGGAACGCGACTTCGGTAAACCGGAAGATCTCCCCGGCGAGTTCCAGGCTGGCGTCCTTCGACCGTCCGCCGGCGGAATAAAAATAACGCGAGCTCCGGTCCGTTACTGGGATCACCGCCTGATCGTCGCAACGAACGAACAACGGTTCCTCGGCGGGTGCCTTACCGTCACAGCGCTTCGCCGTGCCTAGTGGATACCAGGCCGGACGTTGAATGAACAGGCCGGGCACCAGGAAGTCATAAGAGTGCCACATGTCGTAGCGCTCACCTGGCTTGCCGAAGTAATGCGACGGCCCGCGGCCGCGGAACCGGCGCTGAAACCGAACGCCGCGATCGAGACGTGCACGGATCGGCTGCTCGGTCGCCCACTGCGGCGTGCCGCGACCCAGAGTATTCTCGTGCACGAAGGCGAGGTGGGACAGGTCCAGGAGATTGTCGTTGATGAGCTGATAGTTCGCGGCGTAGTCCAGGCAACCCATTCCGATGTTCCAGTCGGGATCGGACGCGGCGATCGTTTCAGGAATTTGCGAGACGTCCGCGCGCGCGGCCTCGCCCATCCAGACCCAGATCCAACTGCCTCGCTCGACCACCGGATAACCACGCACCACCGCCCTGGCCGGGATCGTCGTCTGGCCGGGGATTTCGTTGCAGCGGCCGTCCGGTCCAAACTTCAGACCGTGATACATGCAGCGGAGATCATCGCCTTCGCGTCGCCCGAGCGATAAAGGAGCAAGGCGATGACAGCACCGATCCTCCATCGCCACGACCGTGCCGCCGCCGGTACGATACAGCACCAGCGGCTCGTTCATGATCGTCCGCGCCAGCAATCCATCGTCCGCGACCTCGTGCGACCAGGCGGCGACGTACCAAGCATTGCGAACCCACATCGGCCTGTTACGCCGCCAGGCCGCGGGAGTCTTCATCCATCAGCCGATCCACCGTGCGGCGCATGTGCAGGCGCGCGGCGTCGGTGGTGATGTCGACGAGCCCGTTCTCGCCCAGTTCCGTGAGGCGGGCCTGCTGGCCTTCCACGACGCTTTTGTCTTCCAGGAAGGCGGCGGCGATTTCGCTGAACAATTGCTCGGTGGTCACCGGATCATCCGCGCGGAAACCGTTGGCGGTGGACCAGAAGTAGTGGCAGCTCGTGTCGGTTTCCGGCGTCAGACCGTGGAACAGCCGGAACTGCAGTTTGCTGTTTTCCGGCAGGCCGTTGGCATAGGTGCCGGCCTCATCGGCGGCGCTGAGCTGCAGGATCGAGCCGGGCGCGATGAACTCGAACACCTGAGCGCGATCGATCCTGCCTTCGAACGGGACGGCCCGGAGATAGGTGGGCGGCGGCACCGAGTTCAGCATCCAACGGGTGAACTTCAGCCCCAGATTGGTGCGGACCGTTTCCATTTTGGCTGCGACATGGGTCATCGGATTGCCGCCGATGGTGGAGCCATGCACGTAGCCCAAATGCGTCAGGTCCATCAGGTTGTCCACCATCAGCATGGCGGCGGCCTTGATGGGATACATCGTGTGCTTGTGTGGCCAGTTGATCGTGTCGTTATGCCACGGACAGGAAACGATCGTAGCCGGATCGGCCAGCGCGGGATCACCCATCCAGATCCACAGAAAGCCGTCTTGTTCCACCAGCGGAAAGGACCGCACGCGGGCTCGTTCCGGAATGCGATCCTGGCCGGGGATCCGCACGCAGACGCCGTCGGTGTCGAAGATCAGCCCGTGATAGCCGCATTCAAGCCCTTCTTCGACCACCCGGCCCATGTGCAACGGGGCGCCGCGGTGGCAGCACATGTCGATCAGCGCGGCCGCCTTATCGGTCGCGTCGCGGTAGAGCACGACGGGTTCGCCGCAGATGCGCCGAGCCAGCGGTCCGGCCTCGATCTCGTCGGCCCAGGCGGCGACGTACCAGGCGTTGCGGATGAACATTGGGGAGCCTCCGGATGTTATTCGCCGGCCATTCGCGCGGCCGTTAATGGGGTGGCGTGGCGCATCAGGGCAGAGATATCCGCCGTGGTGTTGATCGCCAGCACCGCGTCGGCCAGCGCCGAGGCGCGGTCAGGGCCGAGAACATTGTTGGTCAGGCCAAAGAATTTCGCTTTCAACTCCGCCTCGGTCAGGAAGTTGGAAGGTTCGCCCTTTGGCACGACGACTTTTTGTTCAAACGTCCGGTTGCCAGCCCGAATGGTCAGCTTGCCGGACATGTTGGTGGGGAATTCGGCCTCGATCTCGGTATCGAACTCGCACGTCACTTTGGGCAGCAAAGCGCGGATCGCCGCGTCGTTCAGCAGCTTGTAGCTGTCCCAGCCCATCGCCCCGGTCGCCAGCGCGGCGGAGATCACGAATGGGCCGCTGAACTGCCCATCGACCACATTTTCCGGATTGGCCTTCTTTTCCGCCGGCGCGCCAATCAGCAACATGCCGGAGCGCGGCAGACCCAATCGGATCGAGGTAATGTCACCGGGTTTCAGATCGTTCGCCGCGCGCAACGCCAGCGCCGCGTCGATCCCCGCGTGACCATAGCGGCACGACGGATACGGTTTTACCGCTGTGTGCATCAATTCAAAGACGGTGCCGAGGTCTTGCACCGCACGCTCGGGGTTCGGGTTCGGCGCGTAGGCGCGCATGAAGCCGTGCTTGCCCTCCAGCGCCTCTGAAGCGCCCTTGAAGCCCTCACGCACCAACGTCGCGGCCATCAGGCCGTTGACCGCGGCCCAGCCGACCTGGGAGCGTTTCGTCCACGCGCCATTGGCCAGGAATTGCAGGCTGCCGGCGCATTGCGACAGCACGGTACCCATCGCGCCGGCCACGCCGTTGGCGTCCAGACCAAACGCCCGAGCCGCCGCCGCCGCCGCGCCAAAAGCTCCGCAGGTGGCGGTAGGGTGGAAACCGCGGTCGTAATGCTCGCCCGCCGGCAGGGCCAGGGCGACGCGGCAGGTGACCTCGTAGCCCGCGATAATGGCGGCGAGCACGTCGGCGCCGGACGCGCCCACCATCTCACCGGCCGCCAATGCCGCGGGGATCACCGGTGCGCCGGGATGCAAGGAACCCGCCGCATGCGTGTCGTCGAAGTCCAACGAGTGCGCCAGTGCCCCGTTCAGGAATGCCGCTCCGGCAGGACTGTAGCGCGCGGCATCGCCGAACACGCCGGAATTGCCGGTCGCCATTCCCGTGGCCCGCACCGTGGACACGAATGAGGCGGTGCTTTCGGCGTCGTGCCGGGCGCGGACAATGTTGCCCACCAGATCAAGCACGAGAAACCGGGCCCGCGTCACGACCTCGGGGGGTAAACCGCCGAGATTGATGCTGGCGCAGAACTCGGCGAGCTGGCTGGTTACGCCCATGGCGAACGGTACCTCCGGGATTTGACCGAAGTGTGCCGGAAAAACCTGGGTGGGGAAAGGGTTTGGCGCGCGGATCTCGCCGCGTCCTCTCGGCTGGTTCGAGCGGGTCGTCGACCGAACCACTCGGCAGCGATTTCCATGATACAGGCTCCTGTCTGACGCCTCATCACGTCCGCTCCACGCTGACAGCCGCGGCGTCGAGCGCGGCCGTGATGGCTGTCACCTGCTCCTCGCTGAGCGGTCCGCACCCGAGCCGCAGCCGTAACGCGAGTTTCAGGTTCTCCATCGCGCGCAGGATCCGCGGTGCGGGTCCGCCGCCGCGGGCCTGACTGGCTTCTTCCATGCGAGCGAACAAGGCATCGACAGCCGGTTGGCTGGCGATCAGGAAGGCTCTGCCCGCCTCGGTAATCTCATGCGATTTCCGGGTGCCTTCACCTGGGCTCACCGCGACGTAGCCGAGTTCTTCAAGCAGCGTCAGCGTAGGATAAATGACTCCCGGGCTTGGACTGTAAGCGCCGGCGACCCGCTCCTCGATTTCCTTGATGATCTCGTAGCCGTGGCGGGGCTTGTCCGCGATGAGCCGCAGGATGACGAGGCGCAGATCGCCGTGGGCGAAGAACCGGCGCAACTCCAGGTCCGTGGGACTGGACCAGCCGCCGCGCCTACCGTGGCGGCCGCGTTCGGCATGGCCGGGTTCATCTCGGGCGAACCGTTTGCCGCGGTCGCGATAGAAGTCTCGAAAGGACACGAAATCTCCGACTGAGTTTCGATATATTGGTTATTTAGATATATCGCGTTGCACTCAGTGTCAAGAGCTGTTTCGAAGCTGCCGGTGGTCGGGGCAGGCCAATGGCGTCGTTTCACACAGTAGAGCGGGGAACCGACCCCCTGATGCGAGGCACGATCTGATCATCATCGTGGCCGCCGCGTCAGGCCGTCATGGTTCCACGCTATCGGGTAGGCATCGGAGACGATGGTCGCGCTTGATCCGAAATATCCGGCCGCGATTTACCTGGACAGTCCGGTCGAGTGAGGCGCGTCGCTGAGCTGCTGTTCTTCGACCGTCGGCGACGAGTAACCATCATACTCAAGGCGGGATATTTCATCTGTGATTAATAAACCAGTGGCAAGCCACTCCAACGAGCGAGCAAGGCGACGCATTGCACGCTGATGTGCGTGCCAGAGGAGAAAATTGTGGCGAAGATCCTGAGGAACGACGAATCGACAGCGTGTCAGAGCGATGCGCTTCATCGGATGCGATGTCCTGGATAAAATCACATAACACGGACGCGCGGGAATGCTCGCGGTTCCGGGCGACAGGTTGCTCCGCCCAACGGATTACAGCGTCTTGAAGCCCGAAATCCTCGACGCCTTCCGATCGAATGTGACGGTGTGCCAGCAACCCGCCTTAGCACCGAGCGCGCCAATGAGGGCGTCCGCGAACGAACTCCGGCCCTCCTTCAGCACAATCATCGACGTGAAAACTTCCTGCTCACTTTCGACGATCAGCACCTCGGCCTGGAGCACATGTTCAATTGCCGCGGCGATCTCGCTGGTTGTCAGGCCGTAAGCCCGATCGAGCACCCATGCGGTCTTCGCCATCGCCACCACACTGATAAAACCGGGTTCGTGGGTTGTGAGACTTTCGATGAACCTGGTTGCCTCAACAGATTGAACAGGATCGTCCTGCGCCAGATACCGGACCAGAACATTGGTATCGATACCGATCACCGGCGGCGGCGCGGTGAAGCAGCAGCGGCTCCGGCGGCGGCGGCCTCCGTCATCTCATCGAGGGTAACAGGCGACCTGCGAGACTTCACGATGCCCCGTAGTGTCGAAACGGGGAGCCTTGGCAACAGAACCACCGTGCCATCAGGATGCACGAAGAATTTGATGCGATCGCCCGGCTTTAAGCACAAATGATCCCGAATCGCCTTCGGAATCGTGGCCTGGCCCTTGCTGGTAATCGCCGAGTCCATGCTGATATCCTTACTATTCGTCATAAGTAATACCAGTTCCGGCGCGGCCAATCAAGGCAGGCCGGAGACCGCGGCGGCGTCGAGCGTTTCCGTCACGGCGGTCACCTGCTGTTCACTGAGCGGCCCCCCGTCCAAGGCGAAGCCAAAACGCGAGTTTCAGATTCTCCATCGCGCGCACGATTTGCGGAGCGACTCCGCCGCCGCGGGCCTCGCTGGCCGCCGCCAAGCGGGCAAACAGGGCGTCCACCGCCGGTCCGTTGGCGGGGAGAAATGCTCGTCCCGCCTCGGTGTTTCGTGCAGTTTCCGGACGGCCTCCCCTGGGCTGACCGCGATGTAGCCCGGTTCCTCCCACGGCGTCAGCGTCGGATAGATCACCCCGGGACCCGGGCTGAAAGCGCCGGCCACGCGCTCCTCGATTTCCTTAATGATTTCATAGCCGTGCCGCGGCTTTTCGGCGATGCCGGAGGATGACCAGGCGGAGGTCACCATGCGCGAAAAAGCGCCGCAACTCCAGATCAGTGGGGTTGGCCCAGCCGCGGCCATGCCGGCCGCGATCGGAGTGGTAGTCGTCATGGCGATGTTCGCCGCGGGCGATGTGTGGGTGAAGAACTGGGACGTCACCAGCATGTTGTTGCGGTATTACGCCAGCCAAAATTTCGATGCGTCGAAACCGTTCGGTGGCGATATGATGAAGGCACTTGGGCAAATCAAGGCGCCGGCGCTGTTGCTGCCGAGTATGACGGATCGGACGACCCCGGGTTACCTGACGCGAGAACTGTACCGTGGCCCGCGGGGGAAGATTGTCTATGCGGAGATTCCGCGGGTGGGACGGCGGAGTATGCGCATGTGTGCGAGAAGATACGGGGCTTTTTGGCGGGGCTACAGGACCAGACCAGCACTTTCCTCGTTTCGCAATGTCCGGACGGAGTGCGTCGGCAATCGTTCGTACCGCAAACCAGGCGTGTTCGAGAGTCCGGCCGCCCCTACCCAACCTGGCAGGGTCGGAGACGATAGTGAGCCGCGGCGAGGCTGCGGATATTCGCGACCCTCCCGGTGGCACCCTATTCCGACTTATTCGCCATTCGTAATGGTTTGGCCGCCGCGCGCGTGGCCGCGGCTTGCGACCCGGCGATTTCGCTGCCTCCCGCACCTCGTGCGAACGACATCCATCCCCCATTCGGGAACCAGGAAGGCGCGCGGTCGATCAGCTGCCGCGACACGGAATTGTATGCCTCGACATCGGCGGCCAGGCGCCGGAACGAACGGGACAACCAGTCCCGCTGCGCCCGGAAAATATCGGCCGGATCGACACCTGGATGCACACTGGCGATCAATTGCTGTGTATCGACAACGGCTTCGTGCCGCCGCCGCAGCCAGTCAACCACGGTAGTTTCCACGCCCGCCAGCAGATCAGCTTGCGCGTTCAGCACGGGTCCGACGCTCCAATCGAGTGCCGCTCGCGGAATGGCGTCAGGCTCTTTCGGGGCTTCCGCCATGTTCGGAATCGGGTTCGCTTCGCTCATGTTTGTTCTCCTTCGCGGCGATTTGCGTGTGAGCCAAGGTGGTCGACTGCGTGCCTTTACCGTGCATCTACGGCGCGCTGTCCAAAGCATGTAAGGCGAACCTGGAAGTTTGCTCCGATGAAGCAACCGGCCGCTCATTTTTCGACGGTGTGCTTTTATCACAGCAGGCCGGCGCGCACAACAGTAAATGGCAAGACTCAATTAAATGTCATATATACCCCGCTCACGCGATAATCCGGAATTCCGTTGGGTTTATGATACGGAAATTGTCCGTGACCTCAT
>CALFNB010000290.1 GCA_937902425.1 uncultured Acetobacteraceae bacterium
CACCCGTTCGAATGACGCGAACAATCCAAACGCCGCGTCTTCGCGTGAGCCGACCTCCATCACCTGGCCAAGCCCACCGCGTTGCCGTCCGGCACCACCGGAGTCCCGCCGCAGTTCCTTGCGCCAAATAACCAGCGGCGTGATCGCTTCGGTCGCCTCAACCGGAACGTTCCGCACGCCGGAGGGAAACGGCGTCGCCGACAACCCATCCTGATGCGGCCGCGCGCCGGCCCCACCGGAATGGAAACTCATCGTCATGAACTGCGTGCCGGTCTTGCCGCCGACGCCGGTCAGGCCGTGGCCGGCGATCAGTTTCAGGCTCCAGAGATTGGAGGTGCCCTCGGCCGGCACGCGGCCAGGGATCGCCTGGTCGAGGCAGCCGTACACGACGTCCGGCAACAAATGCCCCATGGTGGAACGAGCATAAACCGCGGCGGGATATTCCGCGCTGAGCACGGTGCCCGGCGGAGCGGTGACTTTCACCGCATCCAGACTGCCGGCGTTGTTTGGCACGTGCGGTGCGACGACACAGTTCACGCCGAACGTTGTGTACGCCTCGGTGTAACAAATCGGGCAGTTGATCGCGTACGACGACATGCCGGAGGTGCCGGTGAAATCGACGTGGATCGTATCGTCCGAGATCGTGACGCGGCCGACGATGTCGATCGGTGATTCGTAACCGTCCACTCGCATGGATGATGTCCAGGAGCCTTTCGGCAGCTTCCGGATCGCCTCCGTCATCGCGCGGCGGCTGCGTTGGATGATCTCGCCGCCCAGTTGATCGAGGTCGTGCAGCCTGAATTCGCGCATCATCGCGAGCAGCCGGCGGCCACCGATTTCGTTGCAGGCGATCAATGCGTATACGTCGCCGATAACCTGCACCGGCTCCCGCACATTGGCGCGGATCATCGCCAGCAGGTCCTCGTTCATTTCGCCCGCGCGAGCCAGCCGCAGCAGCGGAATGAACAGCCCCTCGTGCCAGATCTGGCGGCCTTCCGGAGTTTGTCCGACACCGCCCATGTCCACGAGATGCGCGGTGCTGGCGAACAATCCAACGATGCGCCCGTCCATGAAGGCTGGCGACACCACCACGAGATCGTACAAATGGCCCGTGCCTTTCCACGGATCGTTGGTGACGTAGACATCGCCTTCCCGCATTTGCGCGACCGGGAACACCGCCAGGAAATGCCCCACCGACCGCGCCATCGTATTGATATGGCCCGGCGTCCCCGTCACCGCCTGGGCCAGCATCCGTCCGTCGAGGTCGAACACACCGGCGGAGATATCGCCCGCCTCGCGCGACGAGGTACTGAACGCCGTGCGCACCAGGGTCTGCGCCTGCTCCTCCACCACCGAGAGCAGCCGGTTCCACATGATCTGCAATTCAATTTCGGAAATGTTTCGACCACTCATGCGGGAGTTCCTTCGATGACGATTTCGCCGTCGGCACCAATCCGCGCGAGACGGCCGGACGGGATGACCGTCGTGGTGCCATCCTCCAGGATCACGGCGGGGCCGGAAACGGTGGCGCCGGACGACAGAGCGCGCCTGTCGTGGACTTGCGCGGTGACGAGCTCGCCGGTTTCCGTTTCGACCATGCGACGTGTGCCGATGGGTGCCGCCGGGCCTTTTTCCGCGGGGAGGATCGACGGTTCCGGCCGGACCTGGCGTTGCTCGAGAGCGAGGGTCCAGGTCACTACCTCGATTTCCAGGCCTGGAATGATCCGGCCGAACAACGCGGTATAGGTCGTATCGAACGCGGTCCGTAACGTCGCCGGATCGGCCTTGCCGGCCGGAAAGGGTACCGCGATTTCGTGACCCTGACCGCGGTAGCGCATATAGGCGGTGCGGGTTTCCCGGAGCTCACCGGTGGGAGCGCCGAGCCGGACCACCGCCTCGGTCTCCTCCCGCATTTCGGCGAACATCGTATCGATGGTGTTTTGATCCAGTTGGTCCAGGCGCACGAGATGCGTGCGCACGACCTCATACGCGATCGGCGCGTCGAGGAAACCGTGCGCCGAACCGACGCCCGCGTCAGGTGGAATGACCACACGCTCGATGCCAAGCCTGGTCGCGAGGCGCGCGGCGTGCAGCGGCGCGGCGCCACCGAAGGCGATCAATGTGCGGCCGGCGGTGTCCTTGCCGTTCTCGACGGCGTGCACCCGCGCGGCGCTGGCCATCGTTTCGTCGACGATTTCCGTGATCCCGCGCGCTGCTTCGGGTTCCGTCATGTCCAACGTGATGCTTTTGGCGATGGCGGCCGCTGCTTTCGCCGGATCCAGCACGATCGAACCGCCAGCGAAACCGTCGGGATCAATCCGGCCAAGCACCACGTCGGCGTCGGTGACCGTCGCCTGCTCGCCACCGCGACCGTAACACGCGGGACCTGGCTCGGAGCCCGCGCTGTCCGGGCCGATCACGATGCGGCGCAGTGAATCGACGCGCGCGATCGAGCCGCCACCGGCACCGATCTCCACCATATCGATCACCGGAATGCGGACCGGGATGCCGCTGCCTTTGGCGAAGCGATACGCGCGCGCGACCTCGAAATGACGCGATTGTTGCGGGGTGTAATCGTCGATCAAGGTGATCTTCGCCGTCGTGCCGCCCATGTCGAACGACAAGGCCCGATCGTAGCCGCCACGCGCCGCGATACGCCGCGCCAGAATGACGCCGCCCGCCGGGCCGCTTTCGACCAGCCGCACGGGAAAGCGGCAAGCCGTTTCGATCGTGCAAATACCGCCGGAGGACATCATCAGCAACAACGGGCAGGTCGCGCCCAGACCGGCGAGCCCCTCGCGCATGCCTTGCAGATAGCGCGCCATCAGCGGCAGCACATAGGCGTTGGCGACGGTCGTGGACGTCCGTTCATACTCGCGGATTTCCCGGCACACTTCGTGCGACAGCGTGATCGCCAGCTCGGGCAACGCGGCGGCGATAACCGCACGCGCCCGTTCCTCGTGCGCCGGATTGACATAGGCGTGCAGGAAACTGATCGCCAATGCCTCGATTTTTTCCGCGCGCAACGTTTCGATAACGGGTTCGAGACCGGCTTCGTCGAGGGGCAGCAACAGCGAACCGTCCGCCGCGAGACGCTCGGCGACTTCCAGGCGCAAATCCCGCGAAACCAGCGGCGCGGGCCGTTCCATATACAGATCGTATTGCTCGAACCGATGCTCGTACGCCATTTCGAGCGAGTCCCGGAACCCGCGCGTTGTCAGCAGCGCGGTGCGCGCGCCTTTGCGCTCGATCAGTGCGTTGGTGGCCAGCGTTGTGCCGTGGATCGCCAGGTCCAGGCGTGACGCGGCGATCCCCGCCTCGGCCAGGATCAGCCGCGTGCCCTCGATCACCGCCGCATCGGGATGGTCGTGCGTCGTCAGCAACTTTTTCGACAATGTGCGGTCTGGCAGAGCTAACACGAGATCGGTGAAGGTGCCGCCAATGTCGACGGCGAGGCGCGTGCGATTGATCATGCCGGAGCCTCTCATGACGCTCATGGTCCGGGCAAGGCCAGACGGGGCAAGCCAGACGGTTTGACGTCCCATGCCGGACCGTGCTGCCTTGCCGCGTCAACCGGGAGGACACCCCATGCCAATCGTTCGCAATCAGGCCAAACGCAAACTCAAAGCAGGCGGTCTCGCCCTGGGCTTTGGCGTGCACCACCTGCGCAGCATCGCCACGCCTTTGTTGGCGGCGGCGGGCGAACACGACTTCTTGTTCATGGACATGGAGCACGGCGCCTTCACCGTGCAGGAAGCCACCCAGATCTGCATCGCCGCGTTGGGCACCGGTATGGCGCCCATCGTGCGGGTCTGCGCCGGCGCGATCGATGAGGGGACACGGCTGCTCGACAACGGAGCGATGGGCATCGTCGTGCCGCATGTCGACACGCCGCTTCAGGCGAAACAGATCGCGGACGCGTTCCATTATCCTCCGGCGGGAACACGCAGCTGGGGTGGACCGGCGGCTCTGTACGGCTACCAGACGCCGCACGTCGCCACGGCACAGGCGGAGATCAACGACGAGATCCTGACCACGGTGATGATCGAGAGCCAGGAAGGTGTGCGTAACGCCGACGCCATCGCCGCCGTTTCCGGGATCGATGTGCTGTTGATCGGCAGCTTCGATCTGACCACGGAACTGGGGATCGCCGGCCAGATGGGGCATCAGAAGTTGATCGACGCCTATAAGGCGGTCGGTGACGCCTGCGCCAAACATGGCAAAGCGCTCGGCATGGGCGGGATCAACGACGAAGAGGACGCGCGGCGCTATATCGGCATGGGCTCGCGGTTCATCACCACGGGGTCGGATCACAGTTATATCGTCGCCGGATCGTTGGCGAAGGCGAACTTCCTGCGTGGGCTGGTGAACAGCAAGTAGTTCCGCCACCAGGAATGTGCCGTGCTCGCGGCCAGGTGCCGCGAGCACAGGAGCCGGACGACGACAACCATCGCGCCTGTCATGAGCCAAACCCAAGGGGATGGACGATGAAGAAGACCACGCGGTTCCGGCGCTTGATCGAAGCGGAAGAGATCCTGATCCAACCTGGTGTCTATGATGGGTTCAGCGCTCGCCTGATCCAGCAAATGGGCTTCAGGGCCGGCGGCATCTCCGGCGCCGGCCTGTCCGAGACGACGCTGGGTTGGGCCGACGTCGGTTTGCTCAGCTACGAGGCGAACGTCTCCCGTTCCCGAGACATCGCCGCGTGCGTCGACATTCCGCTCAGCGCCGACGGGGACACCGGGTACGGCAACGCGGTCAACGTGTTCTTCACGGTGCGTGGGTTCGAGGCCGCCGGCGTCGACGGGATCATGCTCGAGGATCAGGTGTCGCCGAAACGCTGCGGCCACATGGAGGGAAAAGAAGTCATCTCGGCCGAGGAAGGCGTCGAGAAAATCCGTGCCGCCGTGGAGGCCCGGCGCGATCCTGACTTCATCATCAAGGCGCGCACCGACTCGATCGCGACGCATGGCGTGAAAGAAGCCATCCGTCGGTTGAACCTTTATGCCGAGGCCGGCGCCGACCTGCTGTTCGCCGACGCGTTGCTGGCGAAAGACGACATCGCTCTGGTGACCAAAGAAGTTCCGAAACCGCTGTCCGTGAACATGGGCTTCGGCATTCGCGCGAGCCCGACGACACCGTTGCTGTGCGCGAAGGAATTGCAGGATATCGGCGTCGCGGTGGCGTCCTACCCGAGGCTGGTTACCAGCGCGGCGATCATGGGCATGCGCAACGCATTGTCCGTGCTGAAACAGTCGATCGAGGAGGGCCGGGTGATCGAACGGCCCGACCTCGCGGTGTCGTTCGCGGAAATTAACGATCTGATGGGGCTCGGGACCATTCGCGAGTTGGAGCAGCGGTTCCTGACAACGCAACAACTGGAGGCGAAATACGGTGCGAAGGCTTGATGTCCGCGCTCTGCAACCGTGCTAAGCCTGAGCGTGCACCCAACCGGAGCAGCACGTATGTCCCGTGTGATCAAGCTTTATACGCCGAAAAACAAGCAGATCAGCCTGCCGAAGACCGCCGCCCTGACCAAGGCGCGGGAAGCACACAAGGCGTGGCTCAAGGCGCATGGCATCAAGGTAACGAAGAACACGCTGAAGACCTGACGCCAGTTACGCCGCGATGTCGTTCTGCCGCTTCGGATCGTAGTTCTCGTTGGTCCACCAGGTGATCCAGTCCTCGTAACTGATCGGCTCCCATTTCGGCGGATTGCCGGGACCGGTGCAGGTCGGCAGGCACTCGATCCGCGTATCGAGGTGTGGTGCCAGAAAGAACGGGATCGCGTAACGATGCGTCCCGGTGGGCGGTAGCGCGCGATGCGGCGTGGACAAGAACCGGCCGTTGGTCCAGCGGTGCAAGGTATCGCCGGCGTTCACCGCGAACGATCCCGGAATATACGGCATATCGATCCACGTCCCATCTACCGTTCGCACCTGTAGCCCCGGCACGTCGGATTGCGCGAGAAACGTCATGAAGTTGGCGTCGCTGTGCGGCGCGATCCCGAACTGATTGGCCTCGGCCGCGACCGGCGGGTAATGCGACAGCCGCAAGTTGAACTGACTCTCCACGAAGTGCGGCGTGAAGAAGCCCGGATCGAGGTCCAGTGACACCGACACCGCCGGCAGCAGCCGATTGGTGAAATCCTCCATCGCCTGAAGGTATTCCAGGATGTGCGAGCGGAAACCAGGCATCAGCCCGTCATCCGGCCAGACATTTGGGCCGGTGAAGCGCCGTCCGGTCATGCGCATCGGATTATCGGGTGCCCGTTCACGCCGGATGAAAAACGCCTCGTTCAGATCCGGTTTGTCGTTATTGTTCACATCCGACGTCCACACCGCATAGCGGCCCATCGCCATGTAACCGTTGTTGTGGTCGTTCAGTTTCATCGTGAGTTTTTTGGTCATCGGTAAATCGTGCAGCCGTTTCGCTTCCGCGAAGGTCTGCTCGATCAGCCGTCCTGGCACGTCGTGGCCGGTAATCACGAGGAAGCCAATCCGCGACAGCGCGTCCTGGATCTCCCTCGCGGTTCGTTCCAACGACCCCGGCGTGCCGGCCAGGTAGGCCGTCAGATCGATGACCGGGATCATTTCATCCCCGTGATCGACGCGCTGAGCGCCCGCGGATCGCGTGTCGGCCAGCGTCCGGAATCGACGTGCAGCAGAAAGTCACCGACGATCCGATTGAACTGATCCGGGTCCTCGATATTGATGGTGTGGCCGCAATTCGGCATCACAGACAGCGCCGCGGTCGGGATGTTCTGCTTCAGCAACAGCGACGGTTGCAGGCATGGCCAGTCCTCGTCCCCGGTCAGCACCAGGGTAGGAACCGTCAGCTGCTTCATATCTTCGACGTGTTCATACAACGACGGCCGATGACGCTGTACGCCAAGTTGCGTGTTGCGCGCGCCAATCTTCGAATGCTCGGCGAGTTGCTGCTTGAATTCGGCGAAGCCGCGCGGGTCTTTGTTCTCGAATTGCACGCGGGTCGGGCCGTAGGCGTATTTCTCCGCGAACACTGAGATGTCGTTGTCGTCGATGAATTTGGCAATCGCCTCCGCCTCGGCCTGGAACTTCTCCCGCTGGCCTGGTTCCGCGCCATAGCCGCAACCGGCGACCACCAGGGACCGAGCCCGCCCAGGATGGCGGAAGCCGAAGTGCAGGGTGGCGAAGCCGCCCATGGAGAGGCCGACGACGTGTGCCTTGTCGATCTTCAGATGATCCAGCACCGATCCGATGTCGTCCGCCGCGCGGACCTGCGAGTATTTCGCCACGTCCTCCGGCACGTCCGACGGAGGATAGCCACGCGCGGCGTAAGTAATCGCCCGATAGCACTGGCCGAAATGCCGCATCTGCGGCTCCCACGCGCGGTGGTCCCCGGCATATTCGTGGACAAATATCACGGGGGTGCCGCTGCCGGTTTCCTCGTAATACAGACGGACCCCGTCGTCGGTCAGGGCGTGTGGCATCGCTATCCCTCGCTCAGCAAGGGGCACAGCATGCCAAGACGCCGCGGGCCGTGCAATCAGGCGGCGAGCTTATCCAGTTCCCGCACGATCGATTCCCCCATCACGTTCGTGCTCACCCGCGCCATTCCTGGGCTCATGATGTCGGCGGTGCGCAGGCCGGTGCCCAACACGTTGACACAGGCTTTCTCGATCAGCGCGGCGTCTTCATCCATGCCGAAGGAAAACCGCAGCAGCATGGCGAAACTCAACAGTTGCGCCAGAGGGTTGGCGATGCCCTTGCCGGCGATATCGGGTGCGCTGCCATGGATCGGTTCATACAGTGCGTGCCGTTTGCCTGACTCCTGCACCGCGCCGAGGGTCGCGGACGGCAGCATGCCCAGACTGCCGGTCAGCATCGACGCCAGATCGGACAGCAGGTCGCCAAACAGGTTCGACGTCACGATCACATCGAACTGCCGCGGCGCGCGGACCAACTGCATCGCGCAATTGTCAGCGTACATATGCGACAATTCCACGTCGGGGAATTCGCGCTCGCGCAACGCGGTCACGGTCTGGCGCCAGAACAGGCCGGACCGCATGACGTTGGCCTTCTCGACGCTGCACACGCGGTTCTGCCGCTTGCGGGCCAGTTCGAAGGCCACGCGCGCAACCCGCTCGATCTCGTTGGTGGTGTAGGTTTCGGTGTCGAAGCCGCGCTGCTGCCCGTCCGGCAACGTCTCCACGCCGCGCGGTTCGCCGAAGTAAATCCCGCCGGTGCTTTCGCGGACGATCATGATGTCCAGGCCGCGAATGACATCGGGCTTCAACGTCGAAGCGTTC
The DNA here is from genome assembly GCA_937902425.1 of uncultured Acetobacteraceae bacterium. Classification (GTDB taxonomy): domain Bacteria; phylum Pseudomonadota; class Alphaproteobacteria; order Acetobacterales; family Acetobacteraceae; genus Rhodopila. Next base: position 8,291 of record CALFNB010000290.1, read on the forward strand.
ACCAGCGGATCGAACACGATCGCCGGACGCAGATTCGCGAAAATGTCGAGTTCCTTGCGCAGCCGCAGAATCGCGATTTCCGGCCGCATGTCGAAGCCGAGCTTATCCCATTTCGGACCGCCAACGGACCCGAACAGAATCGCGTCGGTGTCCTTCGCGGCCTGCATCGTCGCGTCGGTAATGGGCGTCTTGCGGGCGTCGATCGCGGCGCCGCCAACAAGGTCTTCGGTCACGTCGAATGTGACCAGGCGGCGGCGATCCATCCAGTCGATGATGCGGCGCACTTCGCGCATCACCTCGGGACCGATGCCGTCACCGGGCAGGATCAGCAGTTTCTTGTTCGCCGGCATGCGCGCTTTCCTCTCGGTTCAGGCGGCGATGGTGGGCAACCAGGGCTGGCTCTGCTGACGCCCGGTCTCGTAACCGTCGATCGCTTTGCCGTGCCGCAGGGTCTGGCCGATGTCGTCCAGTCCATTCAACAGCAGATGCTTGCGAAATGGGTCGACTTCGAAGTGAACTTCCTCGCCGTTCGGCCGTACGACGACCTGACGCTCCAGGTCCACCGTGATGCGCGCGTTGCCACCGAGTTTGCTGTCGTCAATCAGTTGCTCGCAAACCGCGCGCGGCAGGCGGATCGGCAGGATGCCGTTCTTGAAGCTGTTGTTGAAGAAGATGTCAGCGAAATCCGGTGCGATGATGCAGCGAATGCCGAAATCGAGCAAAGCCCAGGGTGCATGCTCGCGAGAGGAGCCGCAGCCGAAATTCTCGTAGGCGACGATGATCTCGGCTTTACGATACGGCTCCTGGTTCAGCACGAAGTCGGGGTTTTCCGAGCCGTCCTTCAAATATCGCAAGGCATCGAACAGGTGCACGCCAAGTCCGGTGCGCTTGATGGTCTTCAGGAAACGCGCCGGAATGACTTTGTCGGTGTCGATGTTCTGCATCGGCATCGGTGCCGCGACACCGGTCAGCGTGGTGAATTTGTCCATCTCATCCCCTCCGATCAACCGAATTGCCGCACGTCGGCGAAGCGGCCGGTTACCGCCGCGGCCGCCGCCATCGCCGGCGAAACCAGGTGCGTCCGGCCGCCGATGCCTTGCCGTCCCTCGAAATTGCGGTTCGAGGTGCTCGCGCAGCGCTGCCCAGGTGTGAGCTTGTCCGGATTCATGCCGAGGCACATGGAGCAGCAGGGATCGCGCCATTCGAAACCGGCTTCAAGCAGGATGCGGTCCAGGCCTTCTTCTTCGGCCTGTTTCTTCACCTGACCGGAGCCGGGCACGACCAGCGCCTGCACGCCCTCCGCCACTTTGCGTCCCTTGGCGACCTGCGCCGCGGCGCGGATATCCTCGATGCGGCCGTTGGTGCAGGAGCCGATGAAAATCACGTCGACCTTCACGTCGGTCAGATGCTGGCCGGGCGTCAACGCCATGTAATCCAGCATCCGTTGAAGTTGCGCGCGCTTGCCTTCATCCGGTTCATCGGCCGGGTTCGGCACGATGCCGGTCACCGGGATCACCTGACCGGGGGTGGTCCCCCAGGTGACCATCGGCGCGATTTCCGCGGCGGTCAGGAACACTTCAGTATCGAAATGAGCGCCTGGATCGGTTGGCAGCGTCTTCCAGTAAGCGACGGCCTTGTCGTACGCTTCGCCCTTTGGCGCGTACTCGCGGCCCTTCACGTAATCGAACGTGGTCTGATCGGGTGCGACCAGGCCCGCTCGCGCGCCGGCTTCAATGGACATGTTGGACACCGTCATGCGGCCCGCCATGTCCAGCGCGCGGATCGTATCGCCGGTATACTCAATGACATGGCCATTGCCGCCCGCCGTGGTGATCTTGCCGATGATCGCCAGCACGATGTCCTTGGCGGAGCAGCCCAGTCCCAGGGTGCCGGACACGTCGATCCGCATGTTCTTCTGCGGCGCCTGCAGCAACGTTTGCGTGGCCATCACATGCTCGACCTCGGAGGTGCCGATGCCGAACGCCAGCGCGCCCAACGCGCCATGCGTGGAGGTGTGGCTGTCGCCGCAAACGATCGTCGTGCCGGGGAGGCTCAGTCCGAGTTCCGGGCCGATGATGTGCACGATGCCTTGCCGTACATCCAGGATCGGAATGTACGGCACGCCGAACGCCTTCACGTTCGCTTCCAGCGTCTGGACCTGGATGCGGCTGTCTTCCTCCTTGATGTCGGGAGGCGTGCGCAGGCCGACGGTCGGAATGTTGTGGTCGGCGACGGCGATCGTCAGGTCCGGCCGGCGCAGCTTGCGACCGGCCAGACGCAGCCCCTCGAACGCCTGCGGGCTGGTCACTTCGTGCAAAAGATGGCGGTCGATGTAGAGGATGCACGTGCCGTCCGGCAGCCGCTCCACGACGTGGCTGTCCCAGATTTTATCAAACAGCGTGCGCGCGGCCATGGGCTTCCTCTCTTGGCTTGGATTGTTGAGCGGGCTGGTTTGGCCGAACATCGTCCGAGACGCAAGCCGGTACCACGCCTGGTGGGCCAGGCCGGACTGCACCACCGCTCCAATGAGAACCTCAACGCCGGACACCGGTGTGACGTTGTGCGTGTGCCCTGGGCCGAAGTACTGACGGTTCGCGACGTCGAAGGGGGAGCTCAGTGGCCGAGGTTGACCACCAGCACCCGGCGGTTCACAGAATTGGCGACACCAGGGCCCGTCGCGATCAGCAGCCCTTCTTCACCCATGCCGACCGGCGTCAGTCGCGAACGGTCGATATTGAATTTGGTCGCCAGATAGTCGGTCACGCTGGCGGCCCGCTGCTCGGACAATGCCTTGTTCATCTCCGGCGCGCCGACCGTGTCGGTGTGACCCTCCACGCGGAATTTGTAATCGGCCAGTTTCGGGCTCGCCAGCGCCTCGCCCAACTGATCCAGCACGCGTTCGGCGGCTGGCGAGATCGCGGCGGAACCGGACACGAACGGCACGTTGAGATTGGCTTCGGCCGGTTTGGCCATGCCACCGGTGCCGGCCGGCGAGCCGGGCTTCGCGACCGCCGGTGGCTGGTTGCCCATGCGGATGCCCCTGGTGACCATGCCCCCCCTGGGGCCCCCACCGGGGCCCCCACCGGGTTGAGGCGTGAGCGACTGGATAATCTGCGAGGCGTCCGGGGTGTCAGCGGCGAGGCAGTTCGACAACGGTGCGAGGCAAAGTCCAACAGCGACAACCGCCGCGAACGTCAGGGGTGTACGCATCGATGACCTCTTCTTCCCAGCGATTGTAATGACCGGATTAGCCCCCGGTCACACTCATGTGCCGCCCCACGGAGGCTTTGTCGTGCCGGCGGTCGATGATGAAATCATGGCCCTTCGGTTTGCGCGCGATCGCCGCCCGGATCGCGTCGTCAAGTTCCGCATCCGAGGCGCCGGCCCGCAACAGCGGCCGGAATTCCGCCGAGTCATCCTGACCGAGGCACATGTAAAGCGTGCCCGTGCAGGTCAGTCGCACCCGGTTGCAACTTTCGCAGAAATTATGGGTCATCGGGGTGATGAACCCGATGCGCCTGCCGGTTTCCTTCACATCGAAGTACCGCGCCGGGCCGCCGGTGCGGTAATCGGTGTCCTCCAGCGTCCAGGTCTTGCGCAACCGCCCGCGCACGATCGACAGCGGCAGGTACTGGTCCGAGCGGTCCTCGCTGATTTCGCCCATCGGCATGGTCTCGATCAGGCAGAGGTCGAACCCGTGTTCGCCGCACCAGGCGATCATGGCGTCGAACTCATCCTCGTTCACGCCCTTCATCGCCACGGCATTGATCTTGATCGCGAGGCCGGCTGCCTTGGCGGCGAAAATTCCGTCCAGCGTCTGCTCGATCTTGCCCAGGCGGGTCAGTTGGGTGAACCGGCCCGGATCGAGCGAGTCCAGAGACACGTTGATCCGCCGGACCCCCGCCGCGTACAACCCCTCAGCGTGCTTCGCGAGTTGCGTGCCGTTGGTGGTGACCGTCAGTTCATTCAGACCGGAACCGAGCCGTGCGCCCAGTGACCGGAACAGGAGATTGATATCGCGACGGACCAGTGGCTCCCCGCCGGTAATGCGGATCTTGGTGGTGCCGAGACGGATGAACGCGGCGGAAAGGCAATCCAGCTCCTCCAGCGTCAGTAACTCACGCTTCGGCAGGAACGTCATGTCCTCCGCCATGCAATAGACACAGCGCAGATCGCAGCGGTCCGTGACGGATACCCGCAGGTAGGTAATGGGGCGGCCGAACGGGTCAATCATGGTGGGGAGATACTCCTGCTCATATCACTCGCGCAATCCCGCTTCCCGATACACTCGGCGCCCAGAATATGTTCCCGTGGGGATGCTCGATCGGATACCCCTGGGACGCGACGTCTTTTCCGGTTGGCTTCATCATGTAAAGTGGGGGCCCGCTGGCGCATTGCAAAGGCCGGCCAACAAAAGGGGCATCGGACGCCAATGGCGCAACTGGGTGACACCATACGCCTCGTGGAACTGATCTGTGCCCGCTTGTGCCACGATCTCGGCGGCCTGATCGGAACCGTCGGCAATGCGCTCGAGATGGTGGCCGAGGACACAGGTCGGGACAATGAGGTCCTCGCGTTCGCCACATCGGCGGCGAGTGCCCTGACCCAGCGGCTGCGGTTCATGCGGGCAGCCTGGGGGCCGGAAATCGACGCGATCAAATTGCCGGCACTGGTCAAACTGGTAACGCAGGCCCTGGCGGCAAGGCGCATTGGCCTCGACACCAGGGCTCTGCCGGCGGACTGCGAGTTCCCGCCGGCGATTGCCCGTGTGGTTCTGAACCTGATCGTGCTTGCACGCGATTGTCTGCCGAAAGGCGGCACGATCGTGCTGATGGGTGAACCGACCGATCTGTTGGTCCGGATCGATGGTCCCGGCGCGGCGTGGCCTCTGGGGTTCGCCGACTGTATGCGCGACGAAGC
>CALFNB010000291.1 GCA_937902425.1 uncultured Acetobacteraceae bacterium
CGCCCCCCTCCGCCCCGCGGAAACCGCTCATGGCCGAGGCGGCCGCGCACGAATAACCGTTGACGCGAATTGCCCGAACAGCGAATACCCGACCTGTGCGCCAGGCTATTGCAAAGGCGTCCCGCGCGTGCTTTGTCCGCGCCGCCTGGAGGAAGCGTTTTTATGACCGACACCAACCCACGCCCCGCGACGTTCGTCTCCGGGCGCCATTTTCTGCAGACACCGGGGCCCACGAACCTGCCGGACCGGGTGCTGCGCGCCATGGACAACAACGCCATCAACCACCGAGGCCCGGAATTCGGCCGCCTCGGTCTGGCGGTCATCGGCAAGCTGCGGCAGGTCTTCCGCACCGCCGGGATCATCGGGATCTTCCCCTCGTCGGGCACCGGCGCCTGGGAAGCGGCGATGGTCAATACCCTGACCACCGGCGACCGCATCCTGCTGACCCGCACCGGCCAGTTCGCCCATCTGTGGGAGGAACTGGCCGGCCGTCACGGCCTGGAGGTCCAGACCCTGGAGACCGACTGGCGCCGCGGTGCCAATCCCGAGGAAATCGGCGCCGCCCTGGCCGCCGACCGGGATCACCTGATCAAGGCGGTCTGCGTCGTGCACAGCGAGACCTCCACCAGTTGCATGACCGATGTCGAGTCGGTCCGCGCCGCGATCGACCGAGCCCGCCATCCGGCGTTGCTGATGGTCGACGCGATCTCCTCGCTGGCCTGCGCCGATTACCGGCATGACCAATGGGGTGTCGACGTCACCATCGCCGGCTCGCAAAAAGGCCTGATGGTGCCACCGGGCCTGGCCTTCACCGCGATCAGCGAGAAAGCGCTCGCCGCCGCCGCGTGCAACAAGACGCACCGCGGCTACTGGGACTGGGCGCCGTTGGTCACATCCAACAAGACCGGATATTTCCCCTACACCCCGGCGGTGAACCTGTTCTACGCGCTGAACGCCGCGCTCGACATGCTGCTGGAGGAAGGCCTGGACAACGTCTTCGCCCGCCATGATCGTTACGCGGAGGCCACTCGCCGCGCCGCCCGCGCCTGGGGGCTGGAATTGCAATGCCAGGATCCGCGCGCCTGTGCGCCCGGCGTGACCGCGATCCGCACGCCCGAGGGCCACAGCGCCGACCGCCTCCGCACCATCATCCTCGAAAAGTTCAACATGTCACTGGGCAATGGCCTCGGCCGGATCGAGGATCGCGTGTTCCGCATCGGACACATGGGCGATCTGGGCGTGTTGCAACTGACCGGAACGCTATCGGGCGTGGAAATGGGGCTGCGCGCGGCGGGAATTCCGCATCGGTCGGGCGGGGTCCAGGCGGCGATGGACTTCCTGGCGGGGAATGCCTGAATGGAACGTGACTGACCGGCGTCTGCCCGTGCGGAGCCGTGCGGTACGAGGCAGCCTTACTGACTTGCTCGCCGAGCCTTGAGCGCGACGTCCCGGCATCCCCGTGCCCGTTGCCTGGTGCCCCGGTCAGCCATGGCATCGGCCTCCCTCGCCCGTCAGCGCACAGCGGACCGCCAAAGCGCATCGGTGAAATCAGGCGGCACGTCGCCGGTCATCCGGTGACGCAGCGTATCGAGATCGGCGCGGAACAGATCGGAACTGATTCTGCCGACAATGACTGGAATATCCCGTTTCATGCTCGGAACGTCGCCAATCGGCAATCCGAAGCTGACGAAACCCGCCGGATTCTGCACATGAATGTGCTTCAGGAACGGTGCCGTATCCGGGGCTTTTTCCAGCAGTTCGTGACCCGAACCCAGATACGGATGGCAGGCGAGCGCCTCATCCTGTTCCGCGGCTGGCGGCGTGTAACGATCGCGCCAGAGCAAGATCTGGCCAGCGAATCCGCTCAGTTCCGGTCGCGCCGCGATGTCGGCGGTGTAACCCGTGCCGGCGATCGCAAAATCGAAATGGTGCGTGGCACCGTTGATCGTTGTTTCGATGCCGTTGTTCGCGGCGGCATTGGTCCAGGGCGCCGACAAATGCAGGTGGAAATCAGGATATTTGACGGTGCGCTCGATCGCATCGGTCGTGGGGGTCGAGCCGGCGCGGCGAAACCGGATCGCCTGGTGCCAGCGGTCGGCGTCCGGCAGTTGGTGGAAATTGTCGTAGGCTCCCGGGAAACCGCGAGACCGCGTGATCGGCGTCGCCGCGATCGTGTCGCGCCGCGCGAACAGGTGGACCTCGGCCGCGCCATGCTCCAGCGCCACCCCGGCGGCATCGAACGCGGAGGCCGCGGCACCGATCACCGCCACGGTCTTGCCGCGCAGGTCAGGAAAATCGATCGCATCCTCGGTATGCGCGTAAAGCGATGGCGGCAGGTTGCTGGTGAGGACATCGGGAATGTATTTGCCGCCGCCGCCGGAGAATCCGGTCGCGAGAATGATCTTTCTGGTTGTCTCCGCCGTCGCGCCGGCCGGCGTTTCAAGATGCAGCCGGAAATGATCGCCCGCCGGCTCGATCCGGATCAGCCGCGTTTGATACCGCGGGTTGATATTCAGGAACTGCTTGTACCAACTGAGGTATGCAGCCCACTCAAGGCGAGGGATACGATCGATCGCGGCATAGGCGTCCCGACCGTGGCGGGCTTCGTACCACGCCTGAAAGCCAAGTTCCGGAAAGCCGGCTTCGGGTCCCGGCAGCGACTTCGGCGTGCGTAACAAATTCATCCGCGCGGCATTCAGCCAGATGCCGGCGCGTTGTTCGTTCGGCGCGGCCTCCAGGATGGTGACCTTGCCGATGCCGGCACGGCGCAACGCGAAGGCCAGCGCGCAGCCGGTCTGTCCGCCGCCGACGATCGTCACGTTGTGATCGATTCTGGGCCGATCCGGGACCCAGTTCGCGGGATCGGGACCAATCAGGCGAAGCGCGTTCCTGGCAAGCGCGTCCGGATCGTCTGACTGGCTCATTGTGTTTCACCCCGAGGTAAAGGCCGCATCGAGTCGCGGATCCCACAGACGGACGCCGCCCGTGATCCCCGCCTCATTCGGGACGATACGGATATTCTGTTCCAGTTCCAACCTGATGTGACGCGCATTGCCGCCACCGATGTACAACAGGTCATAAAGGGTCAGGTTACGCACACAGGTCAGCGCTCGGGCGAGACGCTTGTTCCACCGCTTGCGGCCAATCGTTTTCAACGCGGCATCGCCGATGTACTGATCGTAATCCTTGTCGGTACGAATCGGATGATGCGCCAGTTCCAGATGCGGCGTGAGCCGTCCGTTGTCGAACAAGGCGAAGCCAAAGCCGGTGCCCAGTACGATGACGCATTCAAGACCCGTGCGCGCGATGACACCGAGGCCGTGCACCGTGGCATCGTTGAGCATGCGCACCGGTTTGCCCAATCGGTCGGTCAGCACGCCGGCCAGCGGGTAATCGCGCCAGGCGTCGTTGCCGAGATTGGGTGCCGTCATCACGTGGCCCGCGCGCACGACACCGGGAAACCCCACCGAGATCCGATCGAATGCACCCATTGGCTGGATCAGCCCGAACAGCGCGTCCACCACCTGGTCTGGCTTGCCTTGCTTCGGCGTTTCGACCCGCGCGTGGGGCACAACCAGAGCGCCACCGGCATCGAGCACGCCCGCCTTAAGGCCCGTGGCGCCGATGTCGATGGCGAGGGTCAGTGGTTCTTGATCCATCGCCTTGTCCAGTCCGTTGCTCAGGCGGCGCGCAGCACGCGCCAGATGCCGTCGACCGCCGCGACGTCGCGATCGCCGACCGCCAGGATACCACGCACGAACACAAGTCCTTTGGTGACGCGCGTGACCTCGCCGCGCAACTCGACAAAGTCGCCCGGTTCCACCGCGGCGAGGAAATGGGTGTTCAACTGGATTGTGGTGCAAGGCGCGCGATGCGCCGCCTCCCAGGCCAGCATGCTGAGGCCATGATCGGCGAAGGTCATCAGGATACCACCGTGCAGAGCGCCTTGCGGGTTGGCGTGCTTGGCCGTGGTCAGCAGGCCGTAGCGCCAATGGTCATCCGATCGTTTCGCCCATGGGAAGCCGATGCCGGCGGGCATGGCGCCGCCGCGCATCAGGCGCCATCCCTGGGTGGCGGGATCGAAACTCATGCGGGAACCTCATTCAGGTGGCAGGCACTGTGATGATCGGGCGCGATCTCCCGGAACGCGGGAGCGTCAACCGCGCAACGCGGCATCGCATGCGGGCAGCGCGGGTGGAAGTGGCAACCGGCGGGCGGGTTGAGCGGGCTGGGAATTTCCCCGGTGATCGCGGTGAACCGGTGTTTTCTCGCATCAATGCGCGGGACCTCGGCGAGCAGCGCGCGCGTGTAGGGATGGTTGGCGTGGCTGAACACTTCCTCGGTCGGTGCTTCTTCAACGATGCGGCCGAGATACATGATCAGAACACGATCGGACAGATGCTCGACGACGCCAAGGTCGTGACTGATGAACAAATACGTCAGATCCAGATCGCGCCTGAGGTCCATGAACAGGTTCAGGATCTGCGCCTGGATCGATACGTCGAGCGCGGCGACCGCCTCATCGCAGACCAGGAATTCCGGCTGCACCGCGAGCGCCCGGGCAATGCCGATGCGTTGCCGCTGGCCGCCGGAGAACTGGTGCGGGTAACGGCGTTTGAACGACGGATCCAGGCCGGCGCGATGCAGTTGCGCGTCCAGCCAGGTGTCGAAGTTGGCCCGACTGACCAGGCCGTGCGTCAACGGCGCCTCACCCACGATGTCCGCGACGCGAAGCCGCGGATTCAGCGACGCATAGGGATCCTGAAAGATCATCTGCACTTTCAGTTTGGCGTCTTTGCCATCGCGGCCGGACAGCCTGGCGATGTCTCGGCCTTTGAACAAAATCTGGCCCTCGCTCGGCGGCATGATGCCGGCGACCATGCGGCCGATCGTGGACTTGCCGCAGCCGGACTCGCCGACCAGTCCGACGACCTCGCCGCGCTGGATCGTCATGCTGACGGTATCGACCGCTCGCACCGTTTCGTTGCGCGGCGGCGAGCCCATGCGGCTGGCGATGGAACGCGTGAGGCGCGCGGCGGCGTCATAAGTGGGGCCAAACCGTTTCGACACCCCGCGCAATTCGATGATCGGCGGTTCGGTCACGCGGCCTGATCCATCGGATGGCAGCAGCGCAGGTCACGGCCATCTCGCGGCTCGACCGGCGGCTCGGCTTCGCACGCGACGTCGGCATGAGCACAACGCATGCGAAACGCGCAACCGGCTGGCAAGGACAACAGGTTCGGGGTCATACCGGGAATTTGCCGCAACCGCTCGCCGCGTTTGTTGCGGCTCGGCACGCTGCCGATCAGGCCATGTGTGTAAGGGTGCAACGGGCGGTCCAGGACCGTGGTGGCGTCACCGAATTCCACGATGCGTCCGGCGTACATCACCGCGATCTGATCCGCGAGGCCGGCGATCACCGACAGATCATGCGTGATCCAGATCAGCGCGGTACCATGTTCGACCGCGAGTTTCTGCACCTCGGCGAGAATCTGCGCCTGGATCGTGACGTCGAGCGCGGTGGTCGGCTCATCGGCGATCAGCAGATCGGGATTGTGCAACAGCGCGATGGCGATCGCGACGCGTTGCCGCATGCCGCCGGAGAACTGATGCGGATACGCGCGCAGCCGTTCGTCGGGACTGGGAATGCCGACCATGCCGAGAGCGTCACGCGATCGCCGCCGGGCTTCTTCGCGCGAAACCCTGGCATGCGCGAGGACGGTCTCGATCATCTGCGTATCGATCCGCAGCACCGGATTGAGCGTCATCATCGGGTCCTGAAAGATCATCGCGATCCGGTTGCCGCGCAGCGACCGCATCTCGCGCTCTGACAGCTTCGCGAGATCCTGGCCCTGATACCAGATCGATCCACCGGCGATCCGGCCGGGCGGATCGACCAGGCCAATGATGGAGAACCCGGTCACGGTTTTGCCCGAGCCTGACTCGCCAACAAGGCCGAGCACCTGACCACCACTGACCGAGAACGACACGTCGTCGACCGCCTTCACCACGCCGGCGCGGGTGAAAAAATGCGTGCGCAGATTACGAACTTCGACGGTCGCGTTCATCGCTGCAATCGGGGATTGAGCACATCGCGCAACTGATCGCCGACCAGGTTGATCGACATGATGGTGACCAGCAACGCGATGCCCGGATAAAAGCTGATCCAGTATTTGCCGGACAGCATGTACTGGTAGCCATTGGCGATCAGCAGGCCAAGCGACGGCTCGGTGATCGGAACGCCCAGACCGAGGAATGACAACGTGGCTTCAAGCGCGATGGCGCGGGCAACCTGTTGCGTGGCGATAACGATCAACGGCGGCAGGCAATTCGGCAACAGATGCCGGAACATGATGCGCCACCGCGGCAGCGCGAGGCACTCGGCCGCTTCGATATATTCGCGTTGCCGTTCGACCATCGCGGTGGCGCGTACGTTGCGGGCATAATAGGCCCACTCCACGATCACCAATGCCAGCAAGACATTCATCACGCCTTTGCCGAGCATCGCCAGGATCATCAATGCGACCAGGATCGATGGAAACGAAAGCTGCAGGTCGACCAGCCGCATGATCGCCGAGTCAGCCCGCCCGCCAAGCCACGCCGCCAGCAACCCCAGTGACGTGCCGACCACGGCGGCGAACAGCGCCGATCCAACGCCGACCGCGAGGCTGATGCGCAATCCGTAAAGCATGCCGGAAAACATGTCGCGGCCCTGGTCATCCGTGCCGAGAATATAGGTGTAGCCAACCATGGACTTCGAACCTGGCGGCAACCGCCCATCCATGATGTCGAGCTGCGCGAGGTCGTAGGGATTTTGCGGCGCGATCAAGCTCGCGAAAATCGCCAGCAGCGCGATGACGACGAACACCACGAGGCCCAGAAGTGCCAGGCGGGACGCGGCGAACTCCGAGACGAAGCGGCGGAACGGGGTTTCCTCCCGCGCGATGGTGGCACTCATGATTTACGCTCCAGCCGCACGCGGGGATCGAGGAGCATGTAAAGAATGTCCACCACGAGATTGATGGCGACAAACAGCAGAACGATCATCATCAGGTAGGCGACGATGACGGGCCGGTCGAGCACGTTGATGCTGTCGATGATCAGTTTGCCCATGCCGGGCCAAGCGAACACGCTTTCGGTCACCACCGCGAAAGCGATGAAAGCGATGGTCGAGCCAAGCTCCAGGCCCAGTACGGTGACCACCGGGATCATGATGTTTTTCAGGACGTGAACGAAGATCACCCGCGCGGGCGACAGCCCTTTCGCGCGGGCGAATTTGACGAAGTCCATCGGCAGCGTCTCACGAACGCCGGCGCGGGTCAGGCGCAGTACCAACGAGATATTGAACAGCGCCAGGTTCACCGCCGGCATCAGCATGTGGCGCAATCCGTCCACGGTCAGGAACGACCACGGCACGCCGAACAGCGTTTCGGTTTGACCGCGGCCGGTGCTCGGCAGCCATCCGAGTTGCACGGCGAAAACCATGATCAGCATCAGGCCGACCCAGAAGCTCGGCAGCGAAAATCCCAGGATGCTGCCCGCCATGATGGCGCGACCGAGAAACCCGTCCGGCTTCAGGCCCGCGTACAGTCCCAGAGGCACACCCAGAAACATCGCGAACAGCACCGCGGTCACCGCGAGTTCCAAGGTCGCCGGCATTCGTTGCGCGATCAATTTCAACGCCGGCTCGTTGAACACGAAGCTGCGGCCGAGATCGCCGTGCAGCGCGTCGTACAGGAAATACCCGTACTGGCGCCACAGCGGTTGATCCAGGCCCAGATTGGAGATGATGCGGGCGCGTTCGGCCTGGTCGGCCTCAGGTGATATCAGGATGTCAACCGGATTGCCGATGACGTGGACACCGACGAACACGATGACCGTCATCGCCAGAACCACGAAGCAGGCCTGGACCAATCGGCGAATGCTCCAGGCGATCATTTGCTTTCGCGCACGCCCATCGCCAGTGTCGCCTCGTCGACGCGGGGTTCATATTCCAGGCCTTTGCGCGTAGCCCAGATGTTCTTCTGCAGGTGCAACTCGATGACCGGCACATCGTCCATGGCGAGCTTCATCGCCTTCTGGATGATTTTTTCTCGCGCGCCGTCATCCATTGTCCCCATCGCCTGATCGATCAACGCGTCGACCGCTGGATTGGAATAACGGCCGCGGTTCGCGGTGCCCAGTCCGCGGGCGGGATTCCAGGTGGCGAGTTGAGCGCGCAGCGGATTGAGCCCCTCACCGCTGCCGACGCCCCAGCCGAGCAGAAATATCGAGAACTCCAGCTTGCCGGCGCGGGCGACGTAGGTGTTCCACGGCATCGCCTCCACCGTCGTCCGCACACCGATCCGTTGCCACATCTGCGCCACGGCCTGGATGATCTTCGCGTCGTTCACGTAACGGTCATTGGGCCCGTTGATCGTGACACGCAGCCCTTTGGGGAACCCCGCCTCGGCCAGCAGTGCCTTGGCACGGTCGGGCTGGTACGGCGTCGGCGGCAAATCGGGAACGTAACTATACGACCCCGGCCGCAGATATTGTCCGGTCGGGATCGCCGCGTTCTCCATCACCCGGTCGACGATCGCCTGCCGGTTGATCGCCAGTGACAACGCCTGACGCACACGCAGGTCCTTGAGCGGATTCCTCGCCAGCACCTCGCCGTTTGGCCCGGTAACCAATGGGCTCGGCCCGTCATGCGCGTGATCCAGCCAGAGATAAATCGAACGGTTGCTGACCACCTCGGACAGCGTCACGCGGGAGTCTTTTCGCAGTGCCGGAAGGTCGGTTGGCGGCACGAACTCAATGATCCCGACATCGCCGGCCAGCAGCGCCGCGGTGCGGGAGGCGTCGTTGCTGATGATCCGATAGCTGACGTGTTTCCAGTACGGCTTCGGACCCCAGTAATCGTCGGACCGCTCCATCTCGATGCGGTCGCCGGGATTGTAGGAAACGAAACGATAGGGCCCGGTACCGATCGCGTTCTTGCCGCTGTTGAAATCCTCGGTCGCCGGGTCCGGTCCGAGCGTGTGCGGAATGATGAAGATGTTGCCGAGATCGTTGGGCAACAACGGATACGGGCCGGCGGTGTGCAACAGAATCGTGTGCGGATCGACGATCTCGGTGCCGGTGACCGCCTTGGTGTAAATCGAAAACGATGCCGGACTGTTCTTCACGCGCGGCACACGGTTCAAAGTGTAAGCGACATCCTCGGCCGTGAACGGCGTGCCGTCATGGAACTTCACGTCCCGGAGCGTGAATTCCCAGGTGCGATCGTCACGCACCTTCCAGCTCACCGCGAGCGCGGGGATCATGTCCCCCGCGGCGTTACGGGTCACCAGTCGTTCATACACATGGGCGCCGAACGAGTCGTTCGGGGCGAAGGTATGGTAATGCGGATCGATACTCGTCACCGGCGCGGATGACGCGATGCCTAACGTTTGCCCATGGGCACGCCCCAGGGTCAAACAAATGACAAACGACAACATCCGGAACGATGGTCTCATCTTTGTCCCCCAGATCACCCTGGCCCCGAACATAGCCATAACGCCGCCGCTGGGCTACCTGTTACCCGCAACCCGCGGGAGGATCGCATGAAGTTGTGGTATCAGAGCATGTCGCGCCAGGCGGAATGGGGCGGCTACCCGGCGGTGTTGCGGGCGATCCTGGACAAGGTCAAGGACCCCGGCACCGAAATTCACGTCGCCGGCATCACCCAGATCGGCGGCGTGGGCGACCAGTTCCGTTACCTGGAATACCTGGAAACCGGCGAGGTCCTGAAGAACGTGCAGCGCGCGGTGCAGGAGGGTTACGACGCCTTTCTGATCGGCAACATCGCCGATCCCGGACTGCGCGAGGCGCGGGAAATCGCCAATATTCCCGTGCTCGGCCTGTGCGAGTCGGCGATGCATGTCGCCTGCATGATGGGGGCCAATTTTTCGTTCGTGACCATCAACGAAAAGTTCACCCCACGCGTGGTGGAAAATGTTGATCGTTACGGTCTGCGCTCCCGCTTCGTCGGCGCCAGCCGGATGCGCATCGAACGGATCACCGACCTTGGTCCCGGCTTCCAACCTGGACCCGCGCAAGACGAGATCATCGCGCAGTTCAACGCCGCCGCGCGGAAGAATACCGAGAATGGCGCCGAGGTGGTGATCGCGGCGGGTGGCGTGGTGATGGCGCTGCTGGCGCATGCCGGAATTCACGCCACCGAAGACGGCGTGCCAATCCTCAATGGCATCACCAACCTCGTCAAACTGGCTGAGGCCGCCGTCAAGCTGGACCGCATCATGGGCGGCCGGTTCGTGTCGAAGAAGTGCGTGTACGCGCCGCCTCCCGCGGATCAGATCGAGACATTCCGCAAACATTATGGACAGGATATCTATCCAACGGTGAAGGCGCCATGAGCGTCACGCTGAAAGCCGCGCTGGCGGATTATCCGCATGTAAAGGCGCTGAAGGACGGCTCCGTGCGATCGGAGCAGGTGGCGTTCGCGTGGGAAACGGTGACGCCGATCACGCGCGCCTTCCGGCGCATGGTCCGCACCGGAGATTTTGACCTTTGCGAGATCGCATTGACAACGCTGGCTCAGGCGGCGGCGTTCGGCAAAGGTCTGACCGCGTTGCCTGTCGTGGTGATGCGGGGGTTTCATCACGCGGCACTGGTGTGTCCGATCGGGTCACCGTTACGCGGCGCCGAGGAGCTCGCCGGCAAGCGGATCGGCGTGCGGGCGTTTTCGCAAACCACCGGTGTCTGGCTGCGGGGGATACTGCTGGACTCGTATGGCGTCGATCATCGCTCGATCACCTGGGTCACCGAGGAAGACGCGCATGTTCAGGAGTACCGTGACCCGCCGAATGTCATGCGTATTGCTCCTGGGCAGGACCTGAAGACGATGCTGCTGTCCGGCGAAATCGACGCCGCTATCGCTTTGGCCGGGCTGGATGCGAAGCTGGTCCGCACGGTCATTCCGCATGCGGATGAGGCGGCGGCGGAGTGGTACCGGCGGACTGGCGCTTACCCGGTCAATCATGTTGTTTGCATCAAGACCGCGCTGTATCCGGCGTTGGGCGCGGAACTGATGCGCTTGTTCATCGCGGCCAAAGCGGGGGCGCGCGAGCCGAGCGCCGAAGCGAGGTTCCGGCCGATCGTTGGCTCCGATCCCCTGCCCTATGGATTGGAAGCCAACCGAGCCGGCATCGAACTTTGCCTGCGCTACGCAGCGGAACAGGGACTGGTACCGCGCGGGTATAAACCGGAAGGACTGTTTTTCACGGGAGGCTGAGCATGACACTCCTTGGGGAAATCCCTCGCCTGAACGGCGTGATCAAGGCCCTGGAATCCGGCAAGCCGGCGTTCGCGCCGTTCACCAGCGCCGAGATCAACAACGCTTTGACGATCGGCGGCGCGGCATTCGATGGAGTCGTGTTCGAAATGGAACACAATCCGTACGACATCAAGGCGCTGCGGGACTGCATGCAATACATGCTCAACCGGCGGCAGATCGCGACGTCGGGCAGCCTCGCGCCGGCGGTGACGCCGTTCGTGCGGATCCCACCAAATGGCGGCGAGCGCATGCAGTGGATCGCCAAGCAGGTGCTTGACATTGGCGTTTATGGGATCGTCTGGCCACACGTGTCCTCGGTCGATGAGGCACGCAACGCGGTCGCCGCCTGCCGGTATCCCCGGCCGCGTGAGGCGAAGTATTACGAACCCGCCGGTCAGCGAGGCGACGCGCCCAGAACCGCGGCACGTTATTGGGGCCTGACGGACCAGGAGTATTACAAGAAGGCGGACACCTGGCCGTTAAATCCGGACGGCGAAATCCTGGTCGCGATCATGTGCGAGGAAAAGCGCGCGATCGCCAATTTGCCCCGAATGCTGGAGCAGGTCGAAGGCATTGGTGTCGTGCTGATCGGAGAGGGCGATCTGTCCCAGGACCTTGGCTACCCGCGGCAATACGAGCATCCGACGGTGGCATCGGCGATCAACGAAATTCTGGCGATCTGCAAGCAATACAACGTGCCGTGCGGTCATCCCCACGTTAACGCGCAAAACGTGGAGGCACTGATCGAACAGGGGTTCCGGTTCCTGATGCCCGGGGTCGTGCCGTCCTTCGCGGCGTTGGAAAAGGGGCTCAAGGCGTCGGGACGCGCCGGATGACACTCGTTGCTCGGGTCGAGCCCGTGCACGACGCACGCGGCTAAATCGCCAACACCGGCAGGCGGATCGAACTCGGCCTGCCGGCATCGACATAAACCGCGTTACGCGCGATCCGTTTGCGCACCGCTTTGCCGTCAGGCTCACCGGTATTCGGGTTCACGTCGAATTTTGGAAAATTCGATGACGAAATGTCCAACCGGATGCGATGGCCCATTTGAAACAGGTTGGCGGTCGGAAACAGAGTGATCGTCACGCGCGTCATTTCCCCCGTCCGCCGCAATCGGGGCTTTGCCGGGTTATCGGCATAACGCAGCCGGATGATCCCGTCGGTCAGGTTCATCGCGTACCCCTTCGGATAATCGGCCGACGGCGGGTAAACGTCGATCAGTTTCGCGGTGAAATCCGTGTCCGGGCCATCGGTTTCGACCCAGAGATCGGCCTCGATCGGGCCAACGATCTGGACTGGCTCACGCAATGGCGCCGTCTGGAACACCAGAATGTCGGACCGCGAAGCCAACGGCAGGTACGGCGGCGCGCAGCCGAAAAAGTCGGGCGATTCGACCTGGTCGAACGCGCCGGCGAAGGCGATCGGTTCCAGGCTGCTGAACGCACCGCCAATGGTGGGCACCGGTCGCGACGGATCGAAATCGTAAGCCAGCGGTTGCACCGCGGCTCCTGGCCGGTTGCGATTGAGGCTGCCATCGTCATGCAAATAGAACGGCTGGATGGTTGTTCCGGGGACCGGCCAGTCCTCGGCCTCGATCCAGTGTCCGCCGTGATCCAGCCGTCCGTCCGGCGTGCGGCGCCCGGACCCGCCGCCCATCACGAAAATCCGGACATTCGGTTCGTCCAGCGTCGCGCCTTTGATCACATGATCGAAAAACCGCAAGCGGTACGCGCGCCAGTCGCCAGCCCAGTGATCGAGTGGCGCGGTGTCTCCGAATGACACATCGCCGAATACCGAATTGCTGCGGTCGCCATGCGTCCACGGACCCAGGATAAGCCGCTGCTTACCCCTTCCCTTAAGACCGAGAAAATTCGACGTCGCCGTCAGCGTATAGGGATCAAACCACGATGACATATGCACACAGGCGGCGGCGCTGTAGCGTTCATGGTAACCCTCCATCCAGATCCCAAGCTGCTTCCAGAACGAGTCAAACGCGCCATGCGTCCATTGCTCGAACAAATACGCTTCGTAGTCGGGATGATGGCGCAACGGTGAGTGGCCGGGTTTCCACGGCATGCGCGTGAACCAGTCGCGGATATCCTCGGACGCCAGAGCGGCTTTCAGGACGGGGTCAACCATCGCCTCGGGCGAAACCAGGGCGTTGCGAAAAGCCCATGAGGCCTGCTTCATTTCGAAGGCGCCGGACTGGCGGATGCCGGACCGCCAGGAATTCGCGAACCCGCCGCAATCCAACACCTGAGCCATGAGGCCGGGCGGATTCAAACAGCCAAGCGCACCTTGCGTATGGGCCGAATAGGACAGGCCCATGGTGCAAATGCGTCCATCGCACCAGGGCTGCCGCGACAGCCAGGCACAGGCGTCGAAACCATCCTCACCGTCGGATAAGTACTTAACGAAGGTGCCTTCCGACCCGTAGCGCCCGCGCGTGTCCTGATAGACGACAGCGTAACCATGCACCGTGAAAAATGCCGCGAGTTCCGCTCGCGAAGCGGGCGTGCGCCGCGACGCGGTGATTTCGCTCCGGCTGGCTTCCTGCCGGCCGTAAGGGGTCCGCTCCATGATCACCGGGAACGGGCCAGCACCGTCCGGCAGAAACACATCGGTCGCGAGACGAATACCGTCCCGCATCGGCACCATCATCGTTTCGGGCATCACGGTGCTCCGGCGCGCACTTGGGTCTGCGCGAAATCAGCGAAGCACGTCGCCAGCGCGGCGACGGTGGCCTCGATCATCGCTTCCCCGGCGGCCACGGTGGATGCGGCGGGATCGCCAACATGGCCGACATCGCCCGCCGCGAAGATGGGGGCGAAATAAGCGCCGGCCGCGCCCACCGTCGGCACGGGCAAAGCCCCCGCGTCATGCGCCGCCGCGATCTCGGCCCGCGTCAGCGTGCCCCACTCGTTCGTGCGCCGCCATGCGTCGGTCATCGCCACCTCCCTGCAAATCACGGACCATTTTGCCAGCATGCGACGCGATGGGATAGGTTGGGCGCATGGACATGACCCGCGAGATCAGGGCCTCGGTTTGCCCGCATGACTGCCCCTCCACCTGCGCCCTGTCGGTGGAGGTGCTGGACGGGTCCCGCATCGGCGCGGTCCACGGTGCGGAGGCCAACAGTTACACCGCGGGCGTGATCTGCGCCAAGGTCAGCCGTTACGCGGAACGCATTCATCACGTGGATCGTCTGACGCATCCGCTGTTGCGCACCGGTCCCAAAGGCTCAACGCAGTTCAGGCGCATTTCGTGGGATGAGGCACTGGACCGCATCGCCGGCGCGTTCACCGGCGCCACCGCGAAGCATGGCAGTCAGGCGGTGTGGCCATTTTATTTCGCCGGCACCATGGGACTGCTGCAGCGCGATGGGATCAACCGGTTGCGCAACGTCATGCGGTATTCGCGGCAGAAGATGACGATCTGCACCACATTGCCGGAAATCGGCTGGCATGCCGGCGTGGGGCAAAGCCGCGGCGTCGACCCGCGCGAGATGGCGAAGTCGGACCTGATCGTGATGTGGGGCGGCAATCCGGTCTCGACCCAGGTCAACGTCATGACGCACGTGACCCGCGGGCGAAAGGAACGCGGTGCGAAATTTGTCGTGATCGATCCGTATCGAACCCCCACCGCCGCCGTCGCCGATCTGCATTTGGCGCCGCGGCCAGGGACCGATGGAGCGCTCGCCTGCGCGGTGATGCACATCGCGTTTCGGGACGGGTACGCCGACCTCGACTACCTGGCGCGGCACACCGATTTCCCGGCGGATTTAAGGCGGCATCTTTCCGCGCGCTCGCCGGAATGGGCAGCGGCGATCACCGGGCTTTCGGTCGAGGCCATCGAGGATTTCGGCAATCTGTACGGCACCACGAAGCGCAGCTATATCCGCGCCGGCTATGGGTTCGCGCGCAGCCGCAACGGTGCCGCCAACATGCACGCGGTCAGTTGCCTGCCCGCGGTCACCGGCGCGTGGCAATATGAAGGCGGCGGTGCGCTATGGTCCAACCGCGGCATGTATCGTTGGAACAAGACCTTGATTGAAGGTTTGGACGCGGTCGATACCAAAATCCGGGTGCTCGACATGAGCCGGGTCGGCAGCGTGCTGACCGGCGATCGCAGCGAACTCCGCGATGGGCCTCAGGTGCACGCGATGCTGATCCAGAATCAGAATCCGGTCACCGTCTGCCCCGACTCCAATCGCGTGCGCCGCGGCTTCTCCCGCGATGACCTGTTCGTCGCCACGCACGAGCAGTTCCTGACGGAAACCGCCCGCTGGTCCGATATCGTGCTGCCGGCGACGATGTTCATGGAGCACGACGACCTGTACCAGGCCGGCGGTCACACCCACGTTCAGATCGGTCCCAAACTGATCGAGCCGCCGGGTGAATGCCGTTCCAACCACGAGCTGCTGCAGGCACTGGCCCATCGGATCGGCGCCAAACATCCAGGGTTCGAGATGACGGCGATGGAAATCATCGACGCCACGCTCAAGGCCTCGGGGTTGCCCGACGCGGCGACGGTGCTGCGCGGGCGCTGGATCGATGCCGTGCCGAAATTCGAGGACGCGCATTTTCTCACCGGCTTCCCGCAACCGGACAAACGGTTTCATTTCGCTCCCGACTGGGCTCGGTTCGGGGAGAACCACGCGATCATGCCGAAATTGCCCGATCACATGACGGTGATCGACGACAGCGGCCCCGACCGGCCGTTCCGCCTGATCACGGCTCCGGCGCGCAGTTTCCTCAATACCAGCTTTACCGAAATGAAATCCGGTCAGCGGCGGGAGGGGCGGCCGACGGTGAAGGTGCATCCGGACGACGCGCGCGCTCTGGGGATCGAGGACGGTGACAAGGTCCGCCTCGGCAACAATCGCGGTGAGGTGGTGCTGCATGCCACACTCGCGATCGGCCAATTGAAGGGCGTGCTGGTGTCGGAAAGCATCTGGCCGTCAGAGTATTTCGAAGGCGGCATCGGGATCAATGCGCTGACCAGCGACGATCCTGGGCCGCCCTACGGCGGGGCCGTGTATCACGACACGTCGGTCTGGCTCCGGCCGGAGGCAGGTCCCGAAGCGTAAATGCCGCGCGGTTCACACCTGTCTTGCACTCTGATAAGCAGGCATCCCATGCTCTCCACCCCGCTCGAAACCGTCTACGACAAGCAGCTGCGATGCATTTTCCCCGATCGCGTCGCCGCCATGCCGCATATGCCGTTGGCCGAGATTGCCCGCATCGCGGATGTGCACCGCGATACCCTGGCTCGCGCGCCCAACTCCCCCAAAGTTCAGACCCGTCTCGGTGAAGTGATGCGGATCCTGACTGAGGCATCGGACATGATGGGCGATGACCTCGCCAAGGCGGCGATCTGGTTCCGGCACCAGCCTTTGTCGGGTTTCGATGGCCAGACCGCCGAGGAACCGGTGGCGGCGGGCCACGCTCAGGCGGTGGTGACGCATCTGGCGATGCCGCGGGATGGCGTCTACGCCTGATCCGCCGTTCCAGGCTCGCGAACGTCGGTTCTGGCGGGTACTGGCGCCTCTCTGGGCGGATCGGCCGCTGAGCCGCGAGGGAGCCGCCCGTCACGGCGGGCGGTGGAACCCCAAGGGGACCCCGGCGCTGTATCTCTCGGCCGAGTTGACGACGGCGGTAGCGGAATACGAGCAGGATATCGGCATCAGGCCAGGAACGTTCCGCGCATATAACGTCAATGTTGATCGCATTTTGGACCTGACGTCCGCGGATGTCCTGGCATCACTCGGTCTCGATCCCGCCGAACGGTACGCCCCCTGGAATATCATGTTGCTGGTGGAACGTCGTGAGCCGCCGAGGTGGCGCATCGCCGAAACGCTGATCGGACTGGGTTGCAACGGCGTATTGGTACCATCCATCAAGCTGGCCGAGGGTACGAATCTGGTGCTCTGGCGCTGGAACGATTCAGTCGATCGCACTGTCGTCGCGCTGGACCCACAAACGGATCTGCCGCGTGATCAATCGTCCTGACGGTAGGAACAGTGGTTATGCAGCGGTATTAAACCCATACTGGCTACCATGTTGCTCACCGAAACGAATAATGCGTGCGTCATAGGTAATCAGGGGGCAGGCCCGCTCGATCGCGGTCGCGATGGTCCAGCCGCCAGGCACCTGTGACGGCGTGGTGGGTTAACGGGATGATTTCGATCCCAGGATGCTCAGCCAGGCGTTCAATCCAATCCTCGACCGCACAGTCCAGAACGATCCGTCCGGTGCTGGCCAACTGCGCGATCTCCCATGCGGTGACCGCGCTGACGAAGACGGTACCGCCATTCCGCCAACAATGATCGATCAAACCGCGCGTCGCGGGACGCAGCCGCTCATCTCCACTGTCCAGCCGTAACGCGATGTGCGTGTCGAGCAAAAGCGCACTCGTCAATGCTCGAGTTCTCGGCCGGTCTCCGCATCGGTCAGTTCATCAAAGACCGGCTCAGTGAGGTCCACGCCCTCACGCACGCGCACAGAACCGCGCATTAAGCCAAACAGGGATTCGACCCGTGCGTCCTGGTCCCGCGGGCGCCGCATCGCCAGGGCGACGGCTTCCGTCTTGTTCCCACCGGTGAATTTGTTGGCCATCGCCTCAATGAGCGCGACCACGTCGGGACGATTGATGGTGACGACGGTGGGCATGGCACTGTCCGATCATTAAGCGGTTAATGATATGATGACCCGCGGCGGAGTTCAAGGCTCAGAAACTCACGGCCGCCACCTCAAGAGAACTTCCCCGAAACGGACGGTCGTCGTTGCCGCCTTGCGCGCGGCCAACACTCCACCTTTCAGGCCAATCCAGCCGCTCCGCTCCCCAGGGCGATGCCGCGGCGAGCGATGACCAGCCGCCATCCCCCGCGTCGCACAGCAACCCGCCCGGCCCCATGCCGGCGTCAACAACGATCCGCACGGCAAACGCCGCACCCGGTTGAAGCGGTGGGCCAATCCAGTAATGCGGGCTGCGCTGCCGTTCCGGACCCAGGATGACCGTCAATCGTTGCTCCATGCCGCGCAAGCCAATCCACAGCGCGGCCTGGCTCCCGGGCTGGAACGCCGATACCAGGGTTTGCGCCGTACCGTTGCCCTCGCCGGCGGTCCGGCCGGTGAAGCGGAATGCAACGACCCGGTCGTCGCGGCGTCCCGTGACCAGCGCCGCGGTCTCACCCAACGGCAGCGCCCGCCATGCCTCCGACGGAGGCAACATGAGAGGCCACGACAGCCGTTCTCTCACACGCCCCGCCGTATCAACCACCTGATACCGCAATCCCTGGGCGTCGAGCGCTGCCTGCACGAAATGCAGGTATTCGATCCCTTCCGGCATGCGGTGCGCGGTGCCGGCACCGGCGCTGCAAATCTGCAAAACACCGCGATGCACCTGGACATCAAATGCCAGAATATGACTGCACAGATAAGCCAGCACGCCACCCTGAACAAGCGTGTCCCAGAACAAGCTCGCGTGCTCCGGCCCGACCTCACGCTGGTAGGCGCCGGAGAAGCCGTTGACGGGATGGATCGGATGATGACCGATCACCAGCTTATGGCGCGCATCGGCATGCTGACGCAGCACCCGGCCAGGCCATTCGGTCTCGACATGACCTTCGCCGCCCAGACCGGTCCAGAGCGTGTGAACGAAAACCAGCAGTAAATCGCCCCGCCGCACCCAATAGGACAGGCCTTCCTGCCCCGCTGGACCGTTGCGCGGCAGGTGATTGAGAACGTCGCGAAACACCCGCTCGCTCATCGTGTCGAAGGCGGTGTGATTGCCGGTGGTGTGCCAGAGCGGAATGGCGTGCCGGTCAAGCCAGCCCATCTCCTGCTCCAGCCAGTGGCGCCATTGCGTTCGCAGCGCATCCGGGTCGGGCGTGAGGCCCGCTATTTCGTCACCCAGAAACAGAATGAATTCGGGCGGCGGCGACAGGCGGCGCAGCACCGCGTTGACGGCGGCGAACGTGCGCTCGTGCGGTGCGCCGGGGATACCGGAACAGGAGTCGCCGTAAACCACGAACCGATGCCCCGGGCCGCGCGGAAGCAACGCGGGAATGGGCTCATTGCCGTTCGCGGACATTCAGGCTGCATCCTTCTCCACGTCATTCCTCACGTCAGGCACCTTAAACCACACCCAGACGAAATTCAGCGCCAGCAGCACTCCCGTCACCGCGAACACCCAGTTGATGCCGATTGTCGCTGCGATCGCTCCGCCCGCGATCGGTCCGGTCGAATTGCCAACGAAATACGCTGACGAAATGACCCCGTACGCCATGCCGCGTTGGGAAGGCTCGGTCAGCCGGCCGATCATCGCGTTCGACACCGGCAGGACCGCGCCCACGAACAGTCCAAGCCCGAACCGTTCCACCACGAAAGCCCAGTAGCCCAACGGCAACGCCATGGGCAACGTGAACAGCGCCGCGCCGAACAGGCAAATCAGCAGTGTCCGGCGGTAACCGATCCGATCGCTCCGCTTGCCCAGAAACGGCACCGCCATGACCCCGGCGAGCCCGGTCGCGGAAAACGCCAGGCCGCCCAGAGTGGCGATGTCCGGCCGAGATCCCAACATTTCCCGCACATACAGCGTCACCACCGGCAGCACCGCCATGGTCGCGAACTGCCCCATCATCATCACCATGATGACCGCCATCAGCCCGCCCGAGCCGATCACCATCCGAAACCCGGATATCAACGAGGCTTTGGCTTTACCCGCATCCGGCGGCGTGAACCGCTCCGGCACGAAGAACAGCGTCACCAGAAAGCCAACGAAACAAATCACGCCGGCGAAATAAAATGGCAGCCGGTAGCTGCCGGTCAGGTCGGCGATCCCGCCGCCGACCAGCGGCCCGACCAGCGAGCCGACCAACTGGCCGGTGCTCATCCAGCCCAGAGAATAGCCCATGCGGTTTTCCGGGACCGCCGACGCGACCATGACGACCGATGCCGAACTGAACCCCGCCAGCGCGCCCATTCCCGCCCGCAGCCCGAGCATCTGCCACGGGCCCTGGGCGATCCCCATCAGGAACGTGAAGATCGCGATGCCCAGGGTGGAGCGGAGCACCATGAGTTTGCGGCCGTAGCGGTCCGCCAGTCCACCCCACAGCGGCGACGTGAAGATCGCCACGCAGGAGGTTGCCGAGGTCAGCACGCCCGCCCACATGTTCACCGCCGCCGGTGATATGACGCCCAGTTCGGGGAGGTACAACGGCAGGATCGGGCCGACCATGCCGAATGAAATGCTCATGATGAACTGCACGCCGACCATGCTCCACAGGGTCACCCGCCAGCGCGGTGGTTCATCCGCGGTTGGCGGGGCTTGCTCATTCATCGGTGCCAGCATTGGCGCAAGCGGGGAGCGTGTCAAAAGCAGCGGTGTCCAGGATGCGAACCGCTTTGCCTCGGCCGCGCCGGCGCGCTATGGGTGCACCGGGAACATGAGGTTCGCGAATGGAAGATGATCCCCAGCAGCAGGTCGAGAGTTTGCTGCCCTATGAACGCTGGATCGCCAACGCCCTGCGCCACGTCGTGGTCCAGGCGGTCGAGCACGTCGCGAAACATGGTTTTCCGGGCGGACATCATTTCTACATCTCGTTTCGCACGACGTATCCCGGCGTCGTGATCCCCGCCCGGTTGCGCGCGCAATATCCGGAGGAGATGACAATCGTCCTGCAACATCAGTTCTGGGACCTGAAACTCGACCATGAGGCGCGGGCGATCAACGTGGGACTGTCGTTCGGCGGGGTGCCCTCGACATTGGTAATCCCGCTGGACGCGCTGGTGTCGTTCGCCGACCCGCAGATCCGTTACGCGCTGCGCTTCGAGCCGATCGAGCCGGAGGCGAAGGTCCCCGCTCTGGTGGCGGTCCGTGACGAACCCGAGCCCGAACCCGAAGCCGAGGCCCCCGTGGCGCCACAGGTCGTCAGCCTGGATGCATTCCGCCGCCGCACGCCGCCCAAGGACTGAGGAAACTTTCGCATGAACGCACCGATGGTCCGCCCATTGGGGGCCCGGCCACCCGGTTTCCTTTACTCGCCCATGTTTCCGCTGGGGCCTGATCAGACGCCGTGGAAGCAATTGGCGATCGACGGCGTGCGGACCTCGACGTGCGACGGACAGACGGTGCTGCGCATCGCGTCCGAGGCACTCAGCGAACTGGCCGTGCGTGCCTTCCACGACGTGTCGCATCTGCTGCGGCCGGCGCATCTCGCGTCGTTGCGGGCGATCCTGGATGACAAGGAGGCGAGCGGCAATGACCGGTTCGTCGCGCTCGATTTGTTGAAGAACGCCAATATCGCGGCCGGCGGCGTGCTGCCGATGTGCCAGGACACCGGCACCGCGATCGTGTTCGGCAAGAAGGGCCAACGGGTCTGGGTCGACGGCGATGAGGAGGAAGCGCTCGCGTGGGGGGTGCACCGCACCTATACCGAAACCAATTTGCGTTACTCGCAGATGGCGCCGCTGACGATGTTCGATGAGGTGAACACCGGCAATAATCTGCCGGTGCAGTTCGACATCATGGCCGCGCCGGGCGAGCATCACGCCGACGAGTTTCATTTGATGTTCGTGGCCAAAGGCGGTGGCTCCGCGAACAAGAGTTTTCTGTACCAGGAAACCCGCGCGATCCTGTCGCCGGAACGGCTGTTGAAATTTCTTGAGACGAAGATGAAGACGCTCGGGACCGCGGCGTGTCCGCCGTATCATCTGGCGATCGTGATCGGCGGTACCAGCGCGGAAGCCACGCTGAAAACGGTGAAGCTGGCGTCGACGAAGTGGCTGGATACGCTGCCGACCTCGGGCAGCAAGGCGGGCCACGCGTTCCGCGATCTGGAGATGGAACAAAAGGTCCTGGAACTGTCCCGGAACATCGGCATCGGCGCGCAGTTCGGCGGCAAGTATTTCTGCCATGACGTTCGGGTGATCCGCCTGCCGCGGCACGGCGCCTCATTGCCGGTTGGGATCGGCGTATCCTGCAGCGCCGACCGGCAGATCATGGCGAAGATCACGCCCGACGGCGTGTTCCTGGAGCAACTGGAAACCGACCCGGCGAAGTATTTGCCCGAAACGACCGACACGCATTTGCCGGATGAGAGCGTGGCGGTGAACCTCAATCGGCCGATGACGGACATTCGCGCGCAATTGTCTCGCTATCCGGTCAAGACCCGGCTGGCGCTGACCGGAACGATGGTGGTGGCGCGGGATATCGCGCACGCGAAATTGAAGGAGAGGTTGGATAGCGGTCAGGGGCTGCCGGAGTACCTGAAGAACCATCCGGTTTATTACGCGGGTCCGGCGAAGACTCCGGTGGGTTATGCCACCGGCAGCTTTGGCCCGACGACTGCGGGACGGATGGACAGCTATGTCGCCGAGTTCCAGGCGGCGGGCGGGTCGTTGGTGATGCTGGCGAAGGGTAATCGGTCGAAGGCGGTCAAGGATGCGTGCAAGGCGCACGGCGGGTTTTATCTCGGCTCTGTCGGCGGCCCGGCGGCTCGGCTGGCGCTGGACTGCATTCGGAAGGTGGAGGTGCTGGAGTATCCGGAACTCGGGATGGAGGCGGTCTGGCGGATCGAGGTGGAGAATTTCCCCGCGTTCATCGTGATGGACGATAAGGGCAACGATTTTTATGAGGGGTTGGAGTAGCGGCTGGTGCGGGCTGGGCCTTGGCGCGGTGATCAGGCGGCTTCGCGTTTCGGGCTGTGGGTCGGTTCGAGCGGCAGGGGGCGACCAGTACGGTTCGGAGTGCAGCGGGCGCCGGAATATGCGAGTGCCCGGCGCGACACGCGCGTAGCGGTCCCGGGGTAGCGTCATGACGCGGTTCGCCGAGTAATTTTTCTATGTTTTTCAAT
>CALFNB010000292.1 GCA_937902425.1 uncultured Acetobacteraceae bacterium
AGTGAGGTGGACCCCATCGGTTGGACAGGAATCGGGGTGACTTAAGAGAGAGTCCCACCGCGTTTCCAGTGCCCCTCCCGATCTGAGGGGGAGTGTCTGAGGGTCAGTATAGGCCCCGTTCTATACTTGTCAATACATTATTACTTCCTTTTCCCGTTGATGTGCCTGTGAGCATGTGGGCAACGCCGGAGCGTCGCGGAGCGATGCGGAAGCGTTGTCCACATGCTCACAGGCTTCGCCGTCGAACACTTCGCGCGGCGTCCGGTAATCCAGCGCCTGATGCGGGCGCACGTCATTGTAAAACGCCAGCCATTCGCCAATGTTCCGGCGCGCCTCGGGCACCGAACCATACGCTTTGATGTACACCTCTTCATATTTCAGACTTCGCCACAGCCGCTCGATGAAAATATTGTCCAGATACCGCCCCTTGCCATCCATGCTGATTTGAACGCCCCTGGCCGCCAACTCGTCCAGGAACGCGGCGCTGGTGAACTGCACGCCCTGATCGGTGTTGAATATTTCCGGCTGGCCGTGCCGCTCCATCGCTTCCGTCAGCGCCTCGACACAGAAGTCCGTTTCCATGGTGATCGACAACCGCCAGGACACGACCCGCCGGCTGAACCAGTCCATCACCGCCACCAGATAAACAAACCCCTTGGCCATCGGGATATATGTGATGTCGGCACACCAGACCTGGTTCGGCCGGCCGATGGCCAGGCCCCGTAACAAATATGGATACACCTTATGGTCCGGATGGCCCCGGCTGGTGTTGGGCTTCTGGTAGATCGCCTCGATCGCCATCACCCGCATCAGCCGTTTGGCCCGCTTGCGATTGACAGCCCAGCCTTCCCGACGGAGGACCGCGGCCATCCGGCGCGATCCATAAAAAGGCCAGGCCAGATGCAATTCATCCATCCGCCGCATCACGGCCAGATCGTCTGAACGCAACGGGACCGGCCGATAATATAAGGTCGAACGCGCCACCTTCAGCAGCCGGCATTGCTCAACGACCGGCAGGCCGGGGTCATCATGGTCTACCAGCACGAGCCGTTCCGACCGGGTCATGGCCCAGACCTTTTGCGAAAAAAATCCCGCTCCACCGTCAGTTGGCCGATTTTCTCATACAGTGGGGCCATCAGGGTCTCGTCCACCGCCGCGCCATTGGCCGCGCCGGCGTTACCTCGGGCGAACAACGACGCCGTTCCCTCAAGCAAGGTCTTTTTCCAGGCATGGATCTGGCTGGCGTGGACCCCAAACCGGCTCGATAGCTCAGCCACCGTGCCTTCTTCCCGCACCGCCGCCAGTGCGACCTTCGCCTTGAACTCAGCATTGTGTTTCTTCCGCGTATTGGTCATATCTCACCTCCGGCCAACCGGCCGATCCAAGGGGAGACTCTCTCTTAGCAACCTGTCCAGTTTTCGGGGTCCACCTCAGGCCCGCCACTTTCGCCCGATTCCCCCGACTCGCCGGATTCACCAGACTCGCCGGCGACAAGATGGTACCGCAATCTGCGTCGATGGTTCGCCATTTCTCCCTCCGTCGGGCTCGTTTCGGGCAAGCAACCGCCGGTTTCCTCATTCAGTCCGGAAACCCCGCGGCAATGAGATGCGAGCCGAGTTGATCGCGCCGCACGCTGTCTCGATACGGACTGAGGCGAACGACCTCGCGCACGCTTTGGTTGGGCATCTGCTCCATGCCCATTCGCATGATCTCCCGCGCGCGTGCCGCCTGGCCGCTGGCCAGGAGCGACGCGGCGGTCCAGCGGAATGTCGCGCGCAAAACAGGCGTCTCCTCCAGCGCGCGCAACCCCCACTCCGTCGCCTCGGAATAATCGCCCGCAGTGTAGTGGGCAACGCAAAGGACGCTGTAAAAATCGTGGGCGTGACGATCGCGCGGCGAAAGCGTCAACGCGCGATGAGCGCGCCGGAGTGCTTCATCCGTGTCGCCGATATAGGAATACGTGTAACTGCTCCAGGCCCAGGTCTGAGCCCAGCTCGGGGCGACCTCCAACGCACGCCGGAACGATTCCTGGGCCGAGGTGTAATCCCGGTGCAGCAACGATTTGCGGTGTCCATGGAGCGTCAGCGCGCGAACGTTATCGCCATCCAGCCGCAGCGCGGTTCGCGCCGACCGCTCGACCGCGGCAACATCGGCGGCCCGGTCGCGCGACCATCCTTCGTTCAGAGCGCGGCTGTGCCAATCCGACAGCAACGCGTAAGGCTCGGCGTAATCCGGCTCGGCGGCGATAGCCTCGTCCAATAACCGTCTCGCGGCCTCATACTCGGGAAGCTCATAGGTTGACATCAGTTCGCGCGCGACGACGATCCGTTCATAGACCGTCAGGCTTTCGGGCCGTTTGCCTCGGATGCGGCGCAGCTCGACCTCCCGCACGCGCGGCGCGAGCGTGTTGACTATGGCAGCCACGACCCTGTCCTGATCCTCAAACGAGATGGCCGGACCAGTATCGAAACTTCGTGCCCAAAGAACGATTCCGCTTTCCGTGTCGGCGAGGTCGATCGCGAGGCGCAGGCCCTGGCCGGTCCGGCGAATCGTTCCGGAGACGACAAAGCGTGCATTCAGCGTCCGCCCGAAAGCGCGCGCGTCCAACTCGCCATCCCGCGGGCGTAACGTGGAGCCGAACGAAATGACGCCGAGATCGCGAAGACCGGCCAACTGGCACACGATGTCGCCCGCGAGCCCATCGACCTGATGGTTGGGTATCCGCGCGCCCATCTGCTGGAACGGCAGCACGGCGACCAGCGGCGCATGGCCAAAGCCGAGGCTGCCGGATGCCGCGGCCGGCGCGACCGGTTGATCGGAGGGGTTCGAATTCAGGCGTCCGAGTTTGATGTCCGCGACGAGCGCCTGCGTGACCTCCGAAGGTTCCATGTCGAGTTGCCGGTCCATCGCCTCGTACAAATCGGCATACGCGCGCAGCGCGATGCCGATTTCACCCGCGTCCACGGCAAGGCGCATGAAGGTGCGGCACGCTCCCTCGTGCAGCGGATCGAGCCGTAACGCCATCTCCGCCATACGCCACCGAATCTCACCCGGCAGCGCGCCGCTCGCGAACCTGGTCTCCAACGCCCGCATCAGCCGTCCGTGCGCGTAACGACGGGTGGCTTCGACCCAATCGCCGAATTCCGCGCTGAGGTCCTCGTAACCGGCCAGCATCTGGCCGGCGCCCAATGTCCCGGCCGCGAACGACTCCGGAACGATCCCCGAGGCGATGGCTTCGAGCGCGAGATCGAGATCCAGCCGGATGTCGTCGTGGAGCAGGCGCACATCCTCCCGATCGGCGCGCAAGACGTCGCATCCTCGATCCGACAACGCATCGCGCAACTCGAACAGCGTCTGACGTAACGAGTTTCGCGCGTGGCGCTCGGACGATTCGCTCCAGAACAGAGTCGCCAGCCGGTCCCTGGGGACCGATGATGCCCGCTCAAGAACGAGGTAGGCCAGGATCGCTCTGGCCCTTCGATTCGACAACGGCACGAGCACGCCCGATACAGCGAGGCTGAGCCCGTTAGCTATCGAAATCTCGAGCCGAGGCCGCTGATCCGTTTCAGGATCAATCGAAACCGCCTGCCGTGATGCGCCTACACAAGTCATGCGGGCACCAACGCGTTCGCGGCGTGAATTTCGCGTCGCACGATTATCTTGCATTGTCGTCGCACCCAACGATCCTCGCCGCCGCGACCGAGGCGATGTCCCGCTGGGGCGTCCACGGCGCCGCACCGGCGCCGCGTCAGGGAACGGCTTTGCCGTTGACGATTTTGGAGGAAAGACTCTCCGAGTTTCTGAGTTGTCGCGACACGATCATTTTTCCAACCGGGTGGGCGGCGGGCTATGGAGCGGTTCGCACACTGACCCGCGAAGAGGACCATGTCGTCATCGACGCCGCGGCGGCGCCGTGCCTGCACGAGGGGGCCGTCAACGCTACCCGGAACATACATCGCGTTCCCAACTGCTCTTTGGACGCGACGACGCGCATATTGACGCGCATTCGCGAACGCGACCCGCGATGCGGGATCATGGTCGTCACGGAGGCGTTCTTTCCGCTCGAGGCGACCATACCCGATCTCACGGCGCTGCTACGCGCCTGCCGCCAACACGAGGCGACGCTGCTTGTTTCGATCGCGAATGATTTCGGCGCAATCGGAGAGGACGGTGAGGGCTTCGCCGGCGCACCTGGCCTCGCGGGGGAGATCGATCTGCTTGTCGGTTCATTCTCCCGGATCTTCGCGTCGAATGGCGGGTTCGTCGCCGCCCGAGAGGGGGGCATCGGCCTGGCCTTGCGGACATTCTGCGGGCCGCTCGCGTCGTCCTGCGCGCTTTCGCCCATTCAGGCGGCGATCGCGGGCGCCGCGCTGGATATTGTGCGCTCGCCCGAAGGCCGCGAGCGGCGGATACGGCTGATGCAAAACGTCGCGCGCCTGCGGGACGGTCTCGCGGCCCGCGCCTTCCGGGTTCTTGGCCAGGCGGGACCGTCCGTGCCGGTCTGGCTTGGGGACACGGCGGACGCACGGCTCATGACGCGCGCCGTATTGGCCGGTGGCGGTCTCATCGACCTCGTTGAGCCACCCGATGTCCCAAAGGGTGAAGCCCGGTGGTGCCTCTATCCGATGGCCGGCCACGGCGAGGCACTCATCGACACGATGATCGAGGCCGCCCATGCGGCACGCGAAACAACCGGCGTGATGCCGCCTCCACCATGCCCGTTTGAACCCCGGAACGACGGCGATCCAGACTGAACCGTGAAACCAAGGAGATCCACGATGGCCTACATCACCTTCACCTTCACCAACACGCAGTTCGACCAGACCGTGCAGGTGACCGATCTGATCGACACCACCCGCAACCCCATCTTCAACGCACCCATGAACAAGGGTGACGTTTCTCCGGCGATCCAATGCTGGGCGGGTGCCGATAGCAAGGGCAGCGTGAGCGTCCAAGGCAGTGTTGGGATCGGACTGGGTCAGCAAACCATCGCTGGCGATGGGGACCACTTCGATTACTGAACCGCACCGACCCGGAACAGGGCGTGGCGGCCGCGTGCCGGGACGGCATCGGCAGCGAACAAGGAAACTGGGAATGACGTTACGATCGTCGATGATACTGGCCGCGGCGGTGGCCCTTACCGGATGCGTCAACCTCGGCGAGGCGGACCCTTATTTGCTGAACGCGAAACTTATGCTGCCGGACGGACCCACACCCGGAACAACTGTGTCGTGCATCGCGTTCGGCAGAACCTGCCTGCTGCCTGGCATGACGTTGAGGGTCTGGCAGATAAACTCGAGAGGATATTGGAATGCGGCGGTTCCGGTAATGGCCGGGTTCGACTGGCGGCTGCCCAACCCCGCCGCTCTCCGTGCGGACTACGATGCTTTGCAGCAACGAGACCTGGTGTTCCTGAATTCCCTTTCGGGATATATTCCCCGCAGCTTGCTGCGCTCTTATGATGGGGCATGAGCAGCTATATCCACAAAAGCCATAATGTCACGGTATTG
>CALFNB010000293.1 GCA_937902425.1 uncultured Acetobacteraceae bacterium
TCGTTCAACGGGCCACAGGTCGTGTCGTTGAGCCAGGGCAGAAGTTCTTCTTGAATGTGGAGCCAGTATGCGGATAGGGTCTCTTTAAGCGACATCGCCCGCGTCCTTTGTTTTTCAGTCGGTATCAGGTGGATTCGCAAACCCATGATACCAGGCATCGGATGCGGGCGCCTCGCCCAATTTTCATAAATCGGCGAAGAAAATCACGCTGTCAGAGCGGTTTTGCAATTGGCTCATATGGTAGGATTAGAAGCATCAACCACACTATAATGGCTTATGGCAACTTTAGCACAAACCCTCTTTGAACAGATGACAAACGAAGCTGAGCAGTGGCTTCTCGATCATACGAAAGGTCTGCACGTTCGCACTGACTACGGCAATGACGTATATACCTCGATGTTCGTCCGCATCAATGGAAAACCGTACCTGCTTATGGCAGGCCATTGTTTGGAAGCGCAAGACAACGTTCGCAGATAGAAAATCCCTATCCGAGAAGCAATGGTATTTCCGACGAACAGCACCGAGGCGATACCGTTTACAGAATACTTGGAAGATAAGAACACGCAATTATATTACCTGCATAAAAAGGACTCCATCGACATAGGGCTGATCCCCTTACGCCATCGGCATGAAAATCAGATCAAGGGCGAGACGTTTATCACGGAGATACACTACAGAAATCTCCCATCTAAGTACACCGGATGTATCCTCATTGGCTTTCCATCGTCCCATGAGAAATTTGAGGCAAACTTCATAAACCTCAATCCGGCCTATGTGCTCGTCAGAAGAATATTGGATAATCGCTTTGCAGAGTGTTGGCATCGCAACAGGCAGCTTATATGCGGCACCAGGCTTGAAACCGGCATTCCTGTCTTGGTCCAACGCTTCGGTCTGTGTTGACGGTGACTATCGATTCCAATGCTTTTGGAAGAAGAGAGCCACGAAAAAGACATTTGAGTTAGGGTCGCCTTGAATAACATTAAGTCTGGCAAACGAGCGTTCTACTTCCTCGATCTTCGTTATTACCTCTGTTTTGGATAGGGGCGTCGCAAGCGTGTCGTAATCGGCACTCTGGCGGGCTGCATAAAGGTCAATAAATGTAAGTGCTACCAATCGTAGTTCCGGTCTTATCGGTGATGCGATGAGGGTTCTCGTTGGCCCGGATAGGTTGGTTACATTCCCGTGGCTAAATGCTGTACATACCGTCTTCATATCAGAATGTGCAAAAGCACGGCCTACTTGTTCTCGCAATCCATTCGGTTGTGAAGGTGCCAGAACACTTGACGCCTCAAATATTAGTGCGTGAAATAAAGCGTAATAGGCCGTTGACACAGCCCGGCGTAGGCTGACTTGCCGTGGATGTTTTGGCTCCCGATTGGCAAGGAATTTTGCCAACTGCAACAAGTCGTTGTGCAGAGCCATGATCCCTTGTGCCGCTAATGTAGTGGCGGATTTCGAAACCCCACGTAGGGCCACCGACCTAACTTCGCTTCGAGAAGGCTGGACCTTACATTTTCTACGAAGTCAGTTAGCTCCCCAATTCTAGGTTGTGATATCTTCTCCTCGTCGTTGACATGGAACCAAATCCAGACAGCAGGCTCTCCTGTCGAATCTTCGCCATATTTGGCCTCCCAGGTCAGAATTCCACGAGGCCGCTTGTGCCGATTTACGAGCGAACGGATACGTCTCGCTTCAGCGAGAGATGCGGCTCCTGCCAGGTCTACTTTCTCACGCACTCTCGTATCGGTTCTTTCTCTCGTCATTAGTCTCGATCCTCATGGCCAAACACCTGTTGTTGTTCCTATGCCGTGCTTCTATTTATCTCGATTAGCCGCCAGCCGTTTCCTTCGCCAAGGTCGATGATGGATGACCTATTGAGCTGATCGCCCTTCTGCTTTCCATTTGTGCTCAAGTAGCCAGTCATTAAAGGCCGTGCTTCGGTTGCCCTTGTTTTCCAGAAATACGGCGGGGTCAACCTCCACTTGTTCAAACTCAGCGTCACGTCCCAGAAGGGCTTTCTCCTCTTCTGATACGAGGTATCTCCATCCCTTTTCAGCTGTCGAAGGGTTGTTGCCGACTACTTTGAAGGCTTTCATGTGTGGTGCTCAGCAGTGAGGGGCAATAATGTAAACCGATTCGGGTTGAAGATTCAAGTGTTCACCTTATAGGTGTATTCCCTGTTCTAACCGGATAGGCACATTAGTCAGAAGTTAGAGTGCGTCAAGTATATTGTTGCCCTTGCCAGAGCCAGTCTGGCCAGGGTGCGCACCGGTTCGTGTTCACCGGCCGGCGCGTGCGCCGCAGGCGACGACACACCCTGGGCGTGCGAGCTTTGATCTGTGTCAATGCCGCGGCGCCGCCATTGCCTGACGTGGAATGATGTCGATCACGGCGATGCGCGACACGGCGGTTGCCCCGGTTTTCGCCAGGGCGGCGACCGGGATTCCGATTGGACTTCTGGCGCTGGCCGGGTTTGTTTCTGGGTCCGGCATGCGGCTGCTTGATCCGCTGCTGCCGCTGATCGCCGATAGCCTACAGGTGACGGTGGCCAACACGTCCCTGCTGATCGCCTGTTTCATGCTGCCCTATGGCCTCGGTCAGGCCGTGCTTGGACCGCTCGGAGACCGGCTTGGCAAGCTCCGGGTCGCCTGCGTGGCGGTCTGTCTCTACGGCGTCTTCGTCACGGCGTGCGCCGCCGCCTCTGGCCTCACCACGTTGATGGTGCTGCGAGCCGTCTCCGGCCTGTTCGCCGGCGCGGTCATCCCGTTGATCATGGCCTACCTCGGCGACGTCGTGCCGTATGCCCAACGGCAGGAGACGCTCGGCCGGTTTCTGACCGGCATGGTGATGGCGCAGATGCTGACCGGCCCAATCTCCGGAGTGATCGGCGAGCGAGGCGGTTGGCGCATTTGCTTCATGATTCTGGGTTTGATCTCGATCGCCGTCGGCGGGGCATTGGCGGCGCGGTATGGCAAACGCCTTTGGCGGCGACCTGAAGCGTCGGGCCGCCAGGCTGTCCCCGGCCCAGTGGTCTGGATCAGACTGCTGAGGCGGCCGGCCGGCCGGTGGCTGCTGATTTCCGCGTTCTTCGACGGCCTCTGCTTGTTTGGTGGGGCATTTCCCTATGTCGGCGCCTGTCTGATCCAGGAATTCGGCCTGGGTTCCGCCGCCGCGGGATTGATCGTGGCCGGGTTTGGCCTCGGCTCATTCGTCTACACGCGCCTCGCCCGCGGCCTGGTGCACCGGCTTGGCGAGGGGCACCTGCTGCTTCTGGGCGGCACCGGCCTGGCGGTGGGACTCGCCGGACTGGCGGTCGCACCGAGCTGGCCGGTCATCGCCGGCCTTCAGGTCTTCCTGGGCCTTGTGTTCTACATGTTCCACGGCGTGCTCCAGGCGCGCGCGACCGAGGCTCTGCCGGAATCGCGCGGCGCGGCGGTCGCGGCGTTCGCGCTCGCTTTGTTTCTTGGGCAAGGTATCGGCGCGCTCGGCTTCGGCTTGTTGTTGGCGGCGGGCGGGTATCGTCAGGGCTTCGCGGCGGCGGCGGTGGCCATGATGATTCTCACCCTTTGGAGCCGGCTGGGCCTTACCGCGCAACCTCAGCCAACGCCGGATGAACCGGATCCGGACCACCAGCGGGTTTGACGGTCGGGAATCGCTGATCTGGATCAAAGCGCGAGGCCGAAAAAGGCCGGCTAATTCCGATCCGGTCATTGGGGCCGGAAGACACATCCATCCCGATCGATGTGTCCGGTGGCGACCGGCGGTTCGCATGCCGGCGCCGATCACTTTCGGAGGCTAAAAACATGCGATCCTGGCCCATCGCCGCGCTGTGCTCGGTTCTCGCGCTCGCCGCGCCGGCGGCTGAACCCGACGGCAAACCGGTTACCGTCACCGCGGAAATGCGCGGCGCCGGCATGGTTTCCAGCGGCGTGGCGTTGCGGCCGCCACCACCAGCGACGGGAACCGAGCAAACGCCGGTCGCGTCGTGGGGCAAGCCGCTGCCCTGGCCGATCGTGATCGCCGACCGGCGCAACAACCGCCTGATCGAGGTGGCGCCGGACAAACGGGTCGTCTGGGAGTTTCCCTCACCGGATCTCAGCATTTATCGCGGCAACGACGACGTATTCTTCTCTCCCGATGGCAAAAGCCTGATGGTCAACGAGGAGGACAATTACGACATCCACATCATCGATTACGCCACCCGCGAGATCGCCTGGAGCTATGGCGAGCCGGACACCAAAGGCAGCGGCCCGGCGCAATTCAACTTCCCCGACGACGCGCATCTGCTGGCGGACGGTACGGTGATGAGCGCCGACATCCGCAACTGCCGCATCGTGTTCATCGATCGCGAAAAGGCCACGTTGAAGGAACAATGGGGAACACCCGGGACGTGCCGGCATGACCCGCCGCGCTTCCTCAATCTGCCCAACGGGTCCACGCCGCTGCCGAACGGCGACGTGCTGATCACCGAAATCCCCGGCGCGTGGATCACCCGCGTCACGCGCGCCGGCAAGGTCGTCTGGAGCGTACAGGCACCGCACGTGCACTACCCCTCCGACGCTTATCCCACGCATGACGGACAGGTGATCGTCGCCGATTATTCGAAGCCCGGCCGGGTGGTGATCTTCGACCCGGCCACGGGCAAGGTGACCTGGGAATACGTCGAGAAGGCGGGTGAGAAGATGCTCAACCATCCCTCGCTCGCGCTCGAGTTGCCGACCGGCGACATCGTCCTGAACGACGACTGGCGCAACCGCGTGCTGGTGATCGATCGCCACACCAAGGCAATCGTCTGGCAGTACGGCGTCACCGATAAAGCCGGGCACGCACCAGGTTACCTGTTTTACCCCGACGGACTGGACATCGACGTGTTTCATGACTGGAAGGCCGCGCTCGGCGTGAAATGAGGGGCGCGATCCTCCGCGCGGCGCTCGCCGCCTGGCTGCTGGGGACCGCCTCCCTGACGGCGGCCGAGGTGACGACGGAACCACCGCGCATGCGGGTGGACCCGTTCTGGCCGAAGCCGCTGCCGCACAACTGGATCCTCGGGGAGGTCTCCGGTGTCGCGGTCGATGCCGCGGATAACGTCTGGATCATCCAGCGCCCCGTCAGCGTGCTCCATCATCAGCAGCGAGCCGCGCCGCCGGTGATCCAGTTCGACCCCTCGGGCAACGTGTCGCGGGCCTGGGGCGGCGCAGGCGCGGGTTACGACTGGTTCCAGAGCGAGCACGGGATCCATATCGATCCAAACGGCTTCGTCTGGCTTGGTGGGAACGGCGCGAATGACGGTCAGATCCTGAAGTTCACCCGCGACGGTCGCTTCGTCCTGCAGATCGGCCACCCCGCGCACGGCGCCGCCAGCAACGACGTGACCCGCCTGGGCCGCCCGGCCGACATCGCCGTCGATCCGGAAGCCAACGAGGTCTACGTCGCCGATGGTTACGGCAACCACCGCATCATCGTCTTCGATGCCGATACCGGCGCCTACAAGCGGCATTGGGGCGCCTACGGCGGCCGTCCCTCGGATGATGCCGCGCCGCGGCGCCATGATCCGGCGGCGCCGCCTCCGCGCCAGTTCGGCACGCCGGTGCATTGCGTGAAGCTCGCCAAGGACGGGCTTGTCTATGTCTGCGATCGTCGGAACGATCGTGTCCAGGTGTTTCGCAAGGACGGCGGATTTGTCGCGGAGTGGCTGATCGCCCCGGAGACTCTGGGCATGGGCAGCGTATGGGACCTGGCGCTGTGGCCGGATGCCGGGCAGAGCCTGCTGTTCAATGCCGACGGCGAGAACAATCAGGTTCGCATTCTCCGCCGCGCCGATGGCACGGTGCTCGGCGCATTTGGCCGGGCCGGCCGGGGTGCGGGCCAGTTCCACTGGGTGCATAGCGTGGCGGTCGACAGCCGCGGGAATGTCTTCACCACCGAGGTCGACAACGCCAGACGCGTGCAGCGGTTCGTCCCCGCTGGTGGCCCCTGATCCTCAACGCGGCGGCGGCCCATTATGCGTTCGCCACCTCATCGCACCACGATGCCGGGGACCAGTCGCCGCAATGTGGGCAGAAGCGTGTCGAGCGCATATGGTTCGGTCCGCGCCACCAAGGCTTCGTCAACACAGCCCGCTGGCCGAAATGGTTGCAGCACCCAGTCACGGACCCCACGGGCCCGCAGATCCCTGGCGATGGCGATCAGATCCTCGGAGCCCAGAAGCGCGGGATGCATGGTGGTACGGAGTTCGTAATCGATCCCGCTTGCCAGCACGGCTTCCAGCGAGCGGTACGCCCGCGCGCCGGCGCCGGTGCTGCCGGTCACCGCGGCGTAGCGCGCGAACGGCGCCTTCACGTCCAACCCGACCCAGTCCAGCAGCGGCAGCACGCGGGCAAGCCGCCCCGGAACCGTACCGGCGGTGTGCAGACCGGTGGCGAAGCCCAGGCCGCGAACTTCGGTCAGGGCGTCGGCGAGGCCGGCCTGGATCGTCGGCTCGCCGCCGCTGAATACGACAGCATCGAGCAGGCCCTTCCGGCGCCCGAGCCAGGCAATCGTGGAAGCCCAGTCGAGCGCTTGGGTGTCGGCGCGGCGGCGCAGGTGCGGATTATGGCAGTACCGGCAGCGAAGTGGGCAGCCTCGCGTGAACAACACCGCAGCAAGCCGGCCGGGAAAATCGACCGTGCTGAACGGTACGAGGCCGCCAAACTCAACGCCGTCGCGGCTCACCTCGTGTCGGCTTCGGCGGCGACGAAACTCCGCCGCTCCTCATGTTCGCCCTGCTTGCCGATGTTGAATGAGGCGACCGGCCGATGATACCCCATGACCCGCGTCCATACCTCGCAAGGCTGGCGTTCTTCATCGGCGAGGGTGATGATCGGGCAGGCTTCTCGCGGTTCAGGGTTCTGCTTCATGTCGTGCTTCCCGTCAGATGGTGGCCGTCAGGCGTGGCAACGCTGGCGCTTTTCGGCGAGCCGTTCTTCGTCGCAGATCGGGCAGAATCGCTGCTCGCCCGCGAGATAGCCATGCACCGGGCAGACCGAGAACGTCGGTGTGACCGTTATATAGGGCAGACGAAACCGCGACAAAGCGCGCCGCACCAGGTCGCGGCAGGCGGCCGCCGAGGGCAGACGTTCGCCGAGATAGAGATGCAGGACAGTGCCGCCCGTGTACTTGGCCTGCAACGCTTCCTGGTGTTCGAGCGCTTCGAACGGGTCGTCGGTGAAACCGACCGGAAGCTGTGACGAATTCGTATAGTACGGCTTGTCTGCCGTCCCCGCCTGCAGAATCCCTGGAAAGCGTTTACGGTCTTCCTTCGCCAACCGGTACGTCGCGCCTTCCGCCGGTGTCGCCTCGAGATTGTACATGTGTCCCGTCTGCTCCTGGAACGAAACGATGCGCGCTCGTACGTGGTCCAGCAACTCGGATGCGAACCGATGACCGGACGGACTGGTGATGTCATCCTGGCCACCAGAGAAGTTCCGGATCATCTCGTTGATGCCGTTCACCCCGATCGTGGAGAAATGGTTCCGTAACGTACCAAGATACCGCCGCGTGAACGGGAACAGACCGTCATCCATGAACCGCTGGATGACCTTGCGCTTGATCTCGAGACTATCGCGCGCGAGGTCCAGCAGCGCGTCGAGGCGTCGGTACAGTGGCGCCGCTTCGTCTTTGTAGACATGGCCGAGACGGGCGCAGTTGATCGTCACGACGCCGAGCGACCCGGTCTGCTCGGCCGAACCGAAAAGACCGTTGCCACGTTTGAGAAGTTCGCGCAGGTCGAGTTGCAGGCGGCAGCACATGGAACGGACCATGTTGGGCTCAAGATCGGAATTGATGAAATTCTGGAAGTAGGGCAGCCCGAATTTCGCCGTCATCGCGAACAGACGTTCCGCGTTTTCGGAGTCCCAGGGAAAATCCTTGGTGATGTTATAGGTCGGGATCGGGAAGGTGAAGATCCGTCCCTTGGCGTCGCCTTCACCCATCACCTCGATATAGGCGCGGTTGATCGCCTCCATCTCGGGCCGCAGATCGCCATAGCGGAACGGCATCTCCTGGCCACCGATCACCGGGACCTGCTCACGCAGATCGTCCGGGCACACCCAGTCGAACGTTACATTGGTGAACG
Organism: uncultured Acetobacteraceae bacterium; assembly: GCA_937902425.1. GTDB lineage: Bacteria > Pseudomonadota > Alphaproteobacteria > Acetobacterales > Acetobacteraceae > Rhodopila. Next base: position 8,114 of record CALFNB010000293.1, read on the forward strand.
GCGGCTGGCTGCCCCACCGCGACGGCACGTTGAGGTTGAAGATGAATTCCTGAATGTTCTGCCGTACTTCGGCGAACGAAAGCCGGTCCTTGCGGACGAATGGGGCGAGATAGGTATCGAACGAACTGAATGCCTGGGCTCCAGCCCATTCATTTTGCAAAGTGCCGAGAAAATTCACCATCTGCCCAATCGCGCTCGACATATGCAGCGGCGGCGCCGCTTCCACTTTGCCGCTGACGCCGTTGAAGCCTTCCATGAGCAAGGTCCGGAGCGACCACCCCGCGCAATACCCGGACAGCATATCGAGATCGTGAATGTGGATGTCGCCATCGCGATGCGCCACGCCGATCTCGGCGGGATAGACGTGGTTCAGCCAGTAGTTCGCGATGAGTTTGCCGGCGCTGTTGAGGATCAACCCGCCCAGGGAATAGCCCTGGTTGGCGTTGGCCTGGACGCGCCAGTCCTGCCGCTCGAGGTACTCGTTGATCGATGTGACGGCATCGACGACGGCCCACCGGTCATGGCGCAGCCTTGTGTGTTGGGCGCGGTATTTGATGTAGGCGCGGGCGGTGCGGAACTGCCCGGCCCGCATCAACGCGTATTCGACCTCATCCTGAATGTCCTCGACATTCGGAGCGTCACTCGGGAAGCGCGTCGCCAGTGCGTCAAGAACGTCCCGCGTCAACTGGTCCGCCAGGGCCGCCTCGAACTCACCGCTGGCCTGGCCGGCGCGCGCGATGGCATAGCGGATACGGTCCGGATCGAACGCGGCGGTGGTGCCGTCACGTCTGGATATGCCGCCCCATCGCGGGCGAGCGGTTGGCGGCGAATCGGTCGGAACCGGCGGGTCTGTCAGGATCATTCCGCTTGATTCGGCCGTCAGGGCAGCCGCCGGCAATGACTTAGGTCATTGACAGGAGTCGGTTCGCGCCGAAAGTAGATGACGCGTCGTACCAGCGACCCGCCGAAGGCATCGCGGCGTTGCCTGAACGCGCGGCAGGCGCGGTCCTCGGCGGTCATGGTCATTGCGCGACCAGGCTACCGGTCGAAGCCGCCTTGGCCCCAAGGTTGGGCCTTCGTTCGGTTGAGCGTTCGAGCCGAGGCTCAGGGAGGGAAACCGGACCAGGCCGCGGGCGCGCGAGCCCCGTCACCTGATCGCCCAACTCCAGACGGTGTGACTTCGAACGGGGAACCTGGGCAGTTGTAATTGCTCACCCGGGGCGGGAATGCCTCGCCACGAGCCTTGGCCGGTCCGATCGCAACCAATCGTCGAAACCTGTCCCGACAAGGGCTGACACGATCACGACCTGGTCGCCTCTGAACGCTGGATCGTGAAGCAAGCAAGTTATAACACGGATTTTCAG
>CALFNB010000294.1 GCA_937902425.1 uncultured Acetobacteraceae bacterium
AAATCTGGCGAAGCTTTCGGTGGTCTCGGACCCGGTGGAGGCGGCGGCGCAATGGGAACGCGCGCGCCGCCTCATGCCGAATGCTGTTCTGGAATCGGAGGATTCGCCTGACATCCTGATCAGGTTGAAACGTTTCGACGAAGCCGATGCCCTGATGCACGAACGCCAAAAGCGGTTCCACGGCGATCGCTTCAGTTTGATGAGCCTCGCGAAAATCGCCGATTACCGTGGCGATACCGAAGAGGCGCTGAAACGGTGGGAGGTTGTCAGGAGCCGGGTGAGGGATTCGGTTTTCGGGTATCTCGGCGTTGCCAGGTGTCTGGCCGATCTGGGCCGCTTCGAGGAGGCCGAAACACAATTGGACCGAGCCCACCGGCGTGATCCCGATAGCCACGAGGTCAGGGTGACGCGCGCTCGGCTCAGCGACCGGCGGCAAGATTGGAAGCAGAGTATCTCGCGATGGAAACACGCGGCGGAAAGCATTCAGGACCCTCCGGCCTTTGCGTTCGCCGCGAAGGCCATGATCCAGCTCGGCCGGCTCGACGAGGCGGAAGCCTACCTGAAAGAACCGGCGATTGCCTTTCCCAACGAGTTTGAGATCGCCTTTACCCGTGCCGTGATCGCCCAGTCGCGGGGTGACCTGACCGCCGCGTGCGATCGATGGGCGATGGTTCGCGCGATGAAACCTCAGTTGCCCGTCGGATACCAGGACGGAGCCGCGCGACTGGTTGAAGCGGGACGCCACGCCGACGCCGATGCTGTCCTGCGAGCGGCCATCGAACGTTTCCCTGACCAAATCTGGCCATCGCGTGATTTCGCGTATCTGGCCCATAACCGGAAAGACTGGGCCGAAGCCGCCGTGCGCTGGGAGGAATTGCGCCAACGTTTCCCGGCCGAAGAGGCTGGATATTCGTTGGGGGCCGAGGCCCTGAAGGCGGCGGGCCGGGACGAGGAGGCGGCTGCCCTGCGCCATCCGGCGTGAGTTTCTGGCCGCGCCAAGGATTTCCGGTTTCTGGGGACCGCGCGACATGATATGGCGCGTCGCCGCCGGCATGAACGACGTGGCGAACGTAGCGACGGGAGACGAAATCCGTGCCGACTCTTGCCCCTGATGTCACATTACGATGGTCCGACCGTAAAATCGCGGAAACCGAGCAGCATCTGGAAACGCTTATGGAAGGGAATTTCGTCCACTGGACCCAGAAAGCGGAACTGTTCGCCGCGCGCGGAGATAGCGTATCGGCACGGTCTTGCATCGAACATGCGTTGAAGACATGGTCCGCGCATCACGGCAATAACGACCATTTTGTCGCGGAGATCGCCATCGCCGCTCTGTTGTCTAGATGTTACGATATCGTTTACGATACGTATGAGCAGCGCTATACGCCTGATTGGAAGTTCGCCATTGAGATCGTCGATGGTTTGTCGGCGGTCCCGTTTGTCATGGAATGGGAGGTTGAATCTCGTACAAGATCCGTGTTCCGGTTCGACGCCTCGGCGTACCAATCCGATGATGCTCATGTCATCTTTTTGAACTGGATCTGGAGCTTTCAGTTATTCGACGCCTACCATCGGTCTCTCGTCGCGATCGCCGGCAAAACGTTATTTACCCTCGGCGACATGGCGGTGGCGCCTGGGCTGGCCTTTTCAGCCAACAGAGCCGACGCTTTTCTGATCCCCGACAGCTTTTTTCTCAGCAAGTATGGCTACAGTTATCCCATTACGTGCCTCGACCGGAATCGAATCGTTTGGGCGGACCGCCGGCCGGTCGCCTTTTGGCGGGGCGGGACGACGGGCATCAGGGCCGGAGGCTGGCGAAGCCTGCAGCGTGTCAGGTTGTGCGAGACAGCGGCGGAGCAACAGGACGGCATGTTGTTCGACGTCGGCATCAGCCATGCCGCGCAACTGAGCAACCCCGAATGGATCGCCGAGCTAGAAGCGTCGGGATTGATGCGCGCCTTCGTGCCTTCGGAGCAGTTCGGCGCATACAAATACCTCATCGATATAGACGGAAACTCCAGTTCCTGGGAGGGACTTTTTCTGAAATTATACACCGGGATTCCGGTCCTGAAAGTGGCGTCGCCTTCCGGCTTCCGGCAATGGTATTACGATGAACTCAAACCTTGGGTGAATTATGTGCCGGTCGAGGCCGACATGGCGGACCTCGCGGAAAACGTCGCCTGGCTGCGAGCGCACGATGACCAGGCGGAACTCATAGGTAAACGTGGCCGCGCTCTGGCGCGCTCGCTGACCTACGATGGTGAGCTGGCGCGAAGCGTCCATACGATTAAGCGGTCGATACGATTTTTTCGCGAAGACGACCGGCTGATCAGGCCGGGGCCCGGTGGTGGGACATGAAAGCGGGAGAGGCGACATCGTGGCGACCACGAATGACAAATGCTACAAACCGGAAATCATGACTTGAGTGGAAACCAGAATGCCCCGAATTCGAGATGAGATCGTTCGCACGTTGTGGCGTGGAGATGACCCGTTCCTGTCACCGCGTTTCAGTGCGGGTGCCGCTGATTTGCAAGGGTGGGGAAGCCAGCATCGCTACCTGACAGACGCCATTGACACGCTCCGCCCGTCGATCGTCGTTGAGGTGGGCGTATGGAAGGGGGCGTCGGTCATTCACATGGCATCCCGGCTTCGCGATCTCGGCATCGACGGTGTGGTGATCGCGGTCGATACCTGGATGGGTGCATGGGATCACTGGGTCAAGGACGAATGGTTTCGGGAGCTTGGGATACTTGAGACGGATCGCGGGATTTTCGCGACGTTTGTGAGGAACGTCAGAAGCGCGGGTCTTGAAAGTTACATTGTACCGCTGCCGTTGGACTCGATCAATGCGGCGCAGGTTCTGCGACACTTTAAAATATCCCCGGAGGTCGTACATATTGACGCCGGCCACGATTACGCCGCGGTGTCGGCTGATGTCAGCCAGTGGTGGCCGATGTTGAAGCCGGGCGGACTGCTGATCGGCGATGATTATCGTTCCGGCAATGACTGGCCTGGCGTCAAACGCGCGTTCGACGATTATTTCCGGCCGCTTGGGCTCACGCCGATCGAGAATGTCAGCGAAAAATGCAGAGTATACAAGCCGGAATCCGATCCGCACGTCGCCAGCCTTTGGTCCAGGCTGATGCGTACCGGAGAATCGGTCTCGGTGTGGCGCGAGGATCGCAGACTGGAGATGGTCCGTCTGCTGGAGGACGCACGGCTCAGTGTCGAGGAGCAACTGGAAGGCTACGTCCGATTCGACGGACCGAACTGGCATGGCGGCCTGATACAAATCCATGACCAGATCGCCAGGAAGTTGAAGGTAGGCGATCGCGGCGATATCTTTGGGCCGGATGGTGAGGTCAGGACCGGGGTGGTTCAGGGCATTGTTCCTGGCTTTGGCGCGCATTATTCGCATCCCGCCCAGATCGATGGATTCGAGCGGTTCGAATTGCTGCCCGCGACCGTCAACGATTTCGCGCGGCTCGCGCTGCCGGCTCCCCTCAATATAAACATGGGAAAGGTCACCGCACCCCCGCTCGAGGTTTACCGGACCTCAGGCGTCGACCTGTTCCTCACCCCACTGGGGTATCAACTTTTCCGCGCGGACGAAGGGATCTATTGGCCGGCGGCATCGACAAGGGCCTATTCACGGGAGGCCATTCAAGGTCCACGATCCGTGATCGAAAAATGCGTGGTGATGGTGCAGGACGGATTTGAAGGAACCAACTTCTCGCATTTCTTATTTGACTGGATACCCAGGCTCAGCCATTTCTTGAATGCCGGCATCGAAGATCCGAAATCGTGCGTGTTTGTAATGGGCGGAATTCCGTCCGAATTCCATTTTCACATCATTCGGGCGATGTGTGAGATCTACTCGCTCGACCAGGACCAGTTTGTTTTCCCTCAGGAGCCCCAGATCTGGCGCGTCAACGGAACCGTCTGTTTCTTTTCCGATTTCAAAGAAGCCAACATGCACCCCGCGAACATGGCGCACCGACAGTCCATGGCGATTGTACGGGAAGTGTGCTCTCGCATACGGACACCCACGGGGAACATCAAACGGATTTACATCTCACGCGGGGATACGCCGCTCCGAAGAGTCGCGAATGAGACTGAGCTGATACGTCAGCTCAGAGCGTTCGGATTTGTCGAGGTGCAACTCGCCTCGATACCCTTGCTAGAGCAGATAAAGCTTGTGCGTGGGGCAGACGTCATCGTCGCGCCGCACGGGATGGGTCTCACCCATATCGTGTTTCACGAACGGCGGCCATTGATCGTGGAGTTGCATAACCCAGCCATCGGCACCGACGCCTATGCGTTTTTATCACACGCACTTGGATTCAAATATCGGGCCGTCCTGGGAACCGACCTGGGGGGCAGCGATCATCATTTCAATGTCGTGCCGCGGGATGTGATTAACGTCTTGCGGGAGGAGGGGACATCGTCGAAATTGCCTTTCACCGGCGATGGCGCCTCTCCCATTTACCGCAGGTTTCTGGGCGGAGTTCAATCGGTCGTCGCCTCAGAAGTTTTCCACATATCACCGCTCAGGCCTCGCTCCGCCGTATACCGGCACATACGGGATGACGTGATGGTCCAGCCCGACAACAACTCCGGTTGGCTGGAGGTGGCTGGCCTGATCGAAGGGGCGGTTTATCACTGTTCCTGCGATCTGTGGCTCCCATCTGATTTTCCGGCCGGCAATGTAACACTCTCATGCTCCGATCTCGCCTCGACGCTTGTTCGGCCCGCCGACCCGCGCAGAAGAGACCAATGGCAAACCATCAGTATCGATGGAGCGGCCACTGAAGAGCTTGTGAACGTTGTACTTCGCTGCGACGCGGCCGGCGGCGGTGTCGTGTATTCCAGCGCATGGCGTTTCAATCCCGGCGCCTGGAAGGACTGAACACGAGTGGTCCACGAACCTGGCGAACACTTTCTGGTTGACACATGCGCGGCGAGCCAATGAACGGACGAAACTCCGTCATTGGCTTTATCATCGACGTAAGCACTTTAAAACGCGCTACCGCGACAAGAATTTTCGATGGAACAGCGATGAATCGTAACCTTCTTATCGGCACTTGAAACCGGCATGTTGAGCAACCATGTCGCACGCCGTGAGCACGGAACGCCGCTCGCGTTCGAGAGGGCCATGTGACTCTTTTTCGTAAGTACTTCACTGGCTGGCAGCGACAAATTTATTTAAATGAGACACGAGGAAAGTTATATGCGTTGGTTCCTTACACCATTTCTGGCGGCGCTGTTGTTGATAGTGCCGAGGGCGGACGCGCAAATCCCCGAGCCTGAGATTTGGTTCAACCCGCACGGCCCGGCCGTCGATTTGCTGGACATGTGGACCGACGACGCCCCCTGGCGGCATGCCGCCAGAAAGGTCAAGGTCCTGGTGCTGGTCCATTGGTGGGTCCGTCAGCAGACCGATGCGACGCTGATCCAAATCCTGGACTACGCGAAGCAACATCATATGATGCTTGATCTCAGCACCGAGCCGGTCGCGCGGCTCCCGACCGATACGTGCGGCAACGAAGAAGGCTACATGAGCCCCGGAGAAATGGCCTCTACGGTGAATACTCTGGTTCGCCTGGGTGCCGCCCCGGATTGGGTGGACATGGACGGGCCGGTAATGTCCGGCAGCTACGACCCCAGTTCGAATGGCTGCCACTACTCGATACCGGACCTCGTCGATCGCGTTACCATGACCATGCAAGACGTGGTCGCGGCCTGGCCGAGCGTGAAGATAATGGAAATAGAACCATTGTCCACCCTGCAGCAGACGCCGACCTGGCGTCAGGATGAGAGCGCATTTCACACCGGGTTGATGCGACAGATCGGGAGACCTGTGCAGGTGATGCAGGCGGATGTACAGTGGCAATTCCCCGGGTGGAAGCAGGCGATGCTCAAGCTGTACAGCTACCTACACGAGCAAAACATGCGGTTCAGCGTCATTTATGACGCGAACGCAACTATGCAAAGCGACGCGGACTGGATTAATTCCGTCGTCGCCAACTGGGAAGCGGTCGAAGGCGAATTGCATATCGTTCCTGACGAGGTTCTCTTCACGAGCTGGAACTCATTCCCGGCGCATAACATGCCCGAAACCTCGCCCACGGCACAAACCTGGTTGATCAACCGTTATCCGCGGCCACGCTCCGTACTTCAGGTCCAGTTCGTGGGCGGCGGCGCCCATGGCAAACTGACGGACGAACATGGGAAGCCAATCGCGAACGCCGCGATCAGTGGCTACAAACCCGGCGTGGATTTCACCAAACCACTCCCGGTCACGGTCGTGCAGGGCGTCGTTCCCCCGACGGCCGTGATCGCGCTTATCGGCGTGCGGCTGAACACCGAATGCGGTTGCGATGGCCTGAATGATGTCCTGTTCGGGGCACTCGGTTATCAGGAAACCCAGGGCGGCACCTCGACAGCGGTTTATTCTTTTCCGGTCACTGACGCGAACTGGAATGGCGTCATCATCGGTACGGAAACTATCGGCGGAACCCAGGTCTCGCGCGTTATCGCCCTACCAGGGCAACCGTTCGCCACGAATTCCGCTGCATTTCCGGTGACCGCGAATGCTCAATATCAGTTCACCGTTCCCTCCGGGACGATCGGCGGTGCGGGCTGGGCTGGCAATGTCATCATTATTTTTGTCGACGCGAACGGAAATGGTAGTCGTGTCACGATCGTTCCTGATGCCGGGAAGGTCTTGACGTCGACCGCCGTCACGGCCGCGGACGGAACGTTTAATCTGCCCAAAATACCCAGAAACGTAGACGGTCCCAACCCGGTGACGGTGGAATTTGACGGGAACGGTGGTACATACCGATCCTCGGTATGGACGCCCCTGCGATGATCGAGGTTGCGTCGGCGCGGCATCGATATGACCCGACAGAACGGGTTTCAGGGCTCCCGACTTATCCGGTCGCCGATCTCGTGCCGGGGTGCGCCACGAATAATTCTTTCCCGATGCACATCGAAGTCGAACGGCTCGCCATCGGCAAACGCCACCGGGAAGTCTGGACCCTATGGGTTGAGTCCACGGTCCTCTCTGGGCGCCTGCTGGCCCGTGTGGACCAATACGAACGGCAGGAGCATATCCCAACGACCGGCTGGCATAAGATCGGCGATGGGTACCGGCGCCAAACAACCCCGGCCACCGCTCGCGGGTGGAACCTCCCCGCCGACAAGGTGCCATGGGGACCCCGGATCGTCCGTTTGGTCCGGGACCAAATCGCCGCCATCACGACCATCGTGGGACCCAGCGACGATGGATGATCTGCTCCGGGTCCCAGATCGCGAAGGCCGGACAACGCCGCACCGAAGCACACCTCTCAGGGGATTTGCTAACTGCCCCCATGGGACAGTTTCTTCGGGATATGCTACGAGAGACTTCTTGCTTCCGGCTTGATGGGCGGTCCATCCCCCGGGTATATTCTGTCGGACTGCGGGAGCGAAACAACGACATCTGCGGAGGGTATTTCGTGCGTCACGTTATCGGGATTGGCCACAGTCATCTGGACTGTTTCACCTGGGCATGGCGGGATTTCAGGTCGGCGTTCCCGGAACAGGATTCTTATACCCCTATTTGCCTGGACCAGCCGCCGTTCCGCCCGCATTACACGCTCCAGGACGAAACACTCGTCCCCAATCCCGCCTGGATCGAGGCGATGCGAGAACTGATAACAAAACCTGACGCGGTTGTCTTCTTGTGCCTCGGCGGATCGGAGTGGTGGCATTGGAGTCTCACTCCGGGACCCAACCCTTACGACTTTGTTGATCCGCTTGAGGATGACGGCGCGGACCCCATAGGGAAGATCATTCCCTATGAAATGTTCATGGATCACGCGCGCGCGGCTTTCTCCGGCATCAGGAGGGATGTTGGCCATATTCGTGAAATCGCCCCCGTGCCTCTGGTACAGTTCGCGCCTCCGCCGCCCCCGCGCGATCTGTTACTCGATGTCGAGAAAATGATCAACTTAAAGGATTGGGTCTTGAATTATGGGGTTTCACCTCCAGGTTTTCGTCTGAAAATCTGGCGGGCCGCCTGCCGGGCGATGGAGGAGGTATGCGCGTCCGTCGATGTCCACTTCCTTTGGCCGTCCAATGACAACCTGGATGCCGAAGGCTACCTGAACGTCAATGCCGCCCAGGGAGATTCTTTCCACGCCAATGATAAGTACGGCCTATCTCAACTCCAACGGTTATACGCACGCTGCGACAACCAGCAGGAGGTTTCGTGATGCCTCATCCATACGCCGACCTGCCCCCATACTGCTTCTGGCGTCGAAGTGTCGCTGAGATTGAACCCCAAGAGGTTGATCCCGTTGTCCATGCGCGCTTCCGGATCGGCCGGCATGATCGCGTGGCGACCGCCGGCAGTTGTTTCGCTCAGCACATAGCCCGTCATCTGGCTGGAGCCGGCTTTCACTATTTCGTCACGGAACAAGCAGATGTACCCATGGAGGTGAGTCTGACCCGTAAGTACAATTATGGTGTATTTTCGGCACGTTATGGAAATATTTATACGGCTCGCCAATTCCTACAGTTATTAAAGCGGGCCTACGGAATCTTCAAGCCGGTCGACGACGTTTGGGTGGGGAACAACGGGACTCTGATTGATCCGTATCGGCCAAATATCCAGCCTGGCGGCTTCTCATGCGAGCGCGAATATCGGCTGGACCGGGAACAGCATTTCGCTGCTGTCCGCCGCGCTGTGGAAGAAACCAATGTCATGGTTTTCACGTTCGGTCTGACCGAGGCCTGGGTCAACAAGTCTGACGGAGCGGTCTACCCGGTTTGTCCCGGCACCGCCGCCGGCACCTTTGACTCCACTCAACATAAGTTCGTCAATTTCGGCATGGTGCAAGTACTCGGCGACATGAGGGAGGCGCTGGATTTCATTCGAGAGCGGAACAGGGGTGTTCGCTTTATCCTCACTGTCTCCCCGGTACCATTGGTCGCAACCGCGGAGAACCGGCATGTGCTGGTGTCTACCACTTATTCGAAGGCCGTCTTGAGAACCGTGTGTGGCGAGTTAGAGGGACGATTCGACGACGTAGCCTATTTTCCCTCTTACGAGGTAATCACTGGAAACTTCAATCGTGGTTTATATTACGAATCCGATCTGCGCGAGGTGACGGAAGCAGGTGTGTCGCATGTCATGCGTCTGTTCCTCCAGCATTACGCGGCGGCTGACGAAGTGGCGAACGGCGAGCCGATTCCACATATGGAGCCCGATACGCTGACGCGCGATCCGAAGGACTTTGCGCGGATCATGGAGGAAGCCGCAAAGGTTATTTGCGATGAGTTAGTGTTAGACCCCAAAGATTAAGCAAGGGATCTCAAACGTTGGCCTTGCCGCGATAAACGGTCCTCCCTGGGCACCTACTGGTCCGGGTGGATCGATATGACCGGCAGGAACATGAGAGGTCTGACCATCTAGACGGATGACGAAAT
>CALFNB010000295.1 GCA_937902425.1 uncultured Acetobacteraceae bacterium
CCGCCCCAGGGCGACAACCTTTCCCGAGAGCCACGGCAACTCGATCCGGTTGCCCTTGATCAAATCGTGCGCCATCGAGGCCATCATCGCCGGCGGCGCTCCGGCGATGAACGCCAGGTTCCGCTCCGCCGCGTTGTCCGGCAGTGGGACGCCCTTCGCCTTCGCCACGGCGACAACCTCCTTCGTCGCCGCCTCGAACAGCGCCAGGATCTCCGGGTCTTCGCGCAATTTGCCGAGCGGTGTACGCGTGGCGGCGGTGATCGCGCTGTTGGTGGCGAGGATGATAAATTTCAGCCACAGCTCGGTCAGGATCTTGTCGCTGTGCTCGGCGTCGAAGCCGGCCTTCTGGCACATCGCCAGGAACGCGTCGCCGCGCGCGCTGCGTCCGCCGGCGAGTTCGCCGAAGATCAGCTTCATGAACGTCCCCGTCTGCCTCACCACCCCCGGGCCCTCGATCGTCGCGCTCACCTGCGCCACCCCGCCCATCACCGCGCCGGCACCGAGAATGGGGATCAGCCGGTCCGACGCATCGATGCCATTCTGCAACGGGATGACGGCGGTGCCAGGCCCGACAAGCGGACGAATGCGTTCGCCGACACTCTCGACATCCCAGAGCTTGACGCAGAACAGCACGACATCGACCGGACCGATCGCGGCGGGATCGTCGGTCGCCTGAGTCGGCACGACATGGGTTTCGCCGCGGCCGCCGGTGATGCGCAGACCGCTCGCGCGCATGGCATCGAGATGCGCTCCCCGCGCCAGGAACCACACATCGGCTCCGGCGTTGGCCAGGGCCGCGCCAAACGTTCCGCCGACGCCACCGGCGCCGATCACCGCGATTTTCATGTGTGGACTCCGTGTTTCGGCCGTGGCCAGTTGTCGCCAGCAGTAAAGCGGGTTCGCGCCGCTGTCACCTGGGCGACATCACACGAACCTGAGCTTTATCGCGTCCGCGTGTCGCCCACACCCGGCGGAAATTCCGGATCGGTCACGACATGACCCGCCGCGGCGAGTTCCGCCAGGATCACCGGATCGAGGCGGATCGGCACGCCGGTCTGGCCCTCATTGATCGCCATCATCACGCCCGGCTCGGCGCCGATATTGCGCGCGCCGTGAAACAAATCTGGCGGGACCGAGATGACGTCGAAAGGATTGAGCGCCGTCTTCGTGCCTTGGACATCAAGTTCCCATTGGCCCGACATGACAACGAACACCTCGGCCGACGCATGCGCGTGCGACGCGAGACCTTTGCCCGGTTCGCAGCGCAGATAAACGACCGAGAACGCCTTCACGTCACCGAGCGCCGTGCCTTTGGTGCTGCCCTCACCGGGTCGGCCAATGACCGAGTAACGCTCACGTTCGAACCGCGGCAGCAACATGTCGCGCGGGCGGTAATGCGACCGCCGTTCGTCAATGTCGTCGAAACGGATGATATTGGCTTCGAGTTCCTCGTGGGTGGGTGCGTACATCGGAGGCTCCGTTTAAACGGGGTCGTATTCGCGATCCTTCGACGGGATCAGATCGTACGGCAGCGCGAACCGCGGCATCGCCTTCAACCGGTTCGACCACGCCAGCAAATGCGGCCAGTTCTCGATGTTCATCCCGCCCTCGGCCATGAACACCATGCGGCCCCAGCAGCCGATGTCGGCGATGGTCGGGCTGTCGCCGACGAGCCAGTCGCGGCCTTGCAACGACTGATCGACGAAACTCAACGCGGCCTCGGCCGGCGGGCGAAAATACGCCATCACCGCCGGATCGACTTTTCGAAATCGGCTGTAATGCCGGACTTTCGCGACATTGCTGATGGCGTCGGCTTCCCAGTCGAGCCACTCGCGCGCGGTCCAGCGGTCCTGCTCGGTCTTGCCCTCGAAATGGCCGGTGGTCAGCGCGAGGTAACTCAGGATCACGTTGGACTGCACGATGGTCAGCCCGCGATGGCACAGCACCGGGACCTTGCCATAGCGGTTGCGCGCCAGGTGCTCCGGCTCGTTCTGCTTGCCGATCTTCAGGTTGACGGTGCGGAAGCTGAATGGCAGCCGCGCCAGGGACAGATACAACATCGGCTTGTAGGAGGAACTCGAGGTGAAACTGCCATACAGCGTCAGGCGATCGTCCATGGTTATCCTCCGCGTTTAACCGTCATGGCCGGGGTGGGTGTGCATGCCGGTTCACTCCACGCCCGGTATGCGAGAAATCGGCACAAAGACAGGGGCCGCGGCGTGGATCGCGACCCCTGTTCCGTTTCGTCAGCCCAGGGTCAGCGCTTGCTGAACTGGAAGCTGCGGCGGGCTTTGGCCTTGCCGTATTTCTTTCGCTCGACCGCGCGCGAGTCGCGGGTCAGGAAGCCGGCGACCTTCAGAATGCCGCGCAGATCCGGCTCGTAATAGGTCAGCGCCCGGCTGATCCCATGCCGCACCGCGCCGGCCTGGCCGGACAACCCGCCGCCGTTGACCGTGCAGATCACGTCGAACTGGTTGTAGCGATCGGAGACCAGGAACGGCTGTGTCAGCAGCATGCGCAGCACCGGCCGCGCGAAATACTGCACGACCGGGCGGCCGTTGACGGTGATCTCGCCCTTGCCGGGTTTGAGCCAGACGCGGGCCACGGACTCCTTGCGCCGCCCTGTGGCGTAGGAGCGGCCAAAGGCGTCGCGCTTCGGTTCGCGCTTCGGCAGGTCCGCCATGTCAGCGGCGGCGGTGCCGCCTTGCCCGGCGGTGGCGGCCTGGCGGGTGGCCAGAGCCTCTCTCAGATCGGCCAAAGTGCCGGTTTGGGTGCCTGACATCGCGTTCAGCCCCTTTTGTTCTTCGGATTGAGCGCGCCAACGTCCAGCGGCTTCGGCTGCTGGCCGTCATGCGGATGGCTCGGGCCGGCGTAAACGTGCAGATGCTTCATTTGCCGGCGCTGCAACGGACCACGCGTGATCATGCGCTCCACCGCCTTTTCCACCACGTTCTCGGGGTTCTTGGACTCCAGCCGTTGCCGGAAAGTGCGGCCCTTGATCCCGCCCGGATAGCCGGTGTGGTAATAGAAAATCTCATTCTCGGTCTTGTTGCCGGTGATCTTCACCTTACCGGCGTTGACGACAATGACGTTGTCGCCGCAATCGACATGCGGGGTGAACACCGGCTTGTGCTTGCCGCGCAACCGGTTGGCGATGACGACGGCGAGGCGGCCGAGCACGACGCCATCCGCGTCGATCAGTACCCAGTCCTTCTTCACCTCCGCCGGTTTCAGCGATTGGGTGGTTTTGAGCATGGTGAGGATTGGTCCGTATGGATGAAGGCGCGGGTTATCGGTGGGAAGCGCTGTGCCGTCAAGCCTTTCTTTGTGTGGTAACATGATACCACAGAGATCGACCACTTCGGCGCCGTGTGACTGAGGGAGTTGCATTTCCTACTGACCAGTTGACTTTTTTGACTGGTCAGTTATCTGGCATTGCAACATCATCTTCCCAGGGGAGCCCACATGCCCGACGCGACGCACAGCCGCCCGGCCACCACAGCCCAGTATGACGTCATCATCATCGGCGCCGGTTTCGCCGGCCTTTATCAACTCCACCGCCTGCGCGCGATGGGCATGACGGCCAAAGTGATCGAGGCCGGATCGGGCGTCGGTGGCACCTGGTACTGGAACCGCTATCCGGGCGCGCGTTGCGACGTGGAGAGCATGCAGTACTCGTATGCGTTCTCCGAAGAACTACAGCAGGAATGGCAATGGCCGGAGCTGTTCTCCGCCCAACCGGATATCCTGAAATACGCCAACCACGTGGCGGACAGGCTCGATCTGCGTCGCGACATCCTGTTCGACACCCGTGTCAGCGAGACCCGGTTCGACGAGGCCGCCAGCCAATGGACCGTCCGCACCGACCTCGGCGACGTGTTCAACGCCGGCTTCATGATCATGGCGACCGGCTGCCTGTCCGCCGCCCGCGTGCCTGATTTCAAAGGCCTGAGTTCGTTCAAAGGCAAGACCTACCACACCGGCGCCTGGCCGCATGAGGGCGTGGATTTCACGGGTTCGCGGGTGGGAATCATCGGCACCGGCTCCTCCGCCATCCAGGCCATCCCGGTGATCGCCGAGCAGGCCGCCGATCTGACCGTGTTCCAGCGCACGCCGAACTTCTCCATCCCCTCGCGCAACGCCCCGCTGGAGCAGAGTTACGCGCGGCAGTGGAAAGACAAGTACGCGGAACTGCGGGCCCAGGCGCGGAACACGCGCAACGGCGTGCTGGCCAATCCAAACGATTTCTCGGCGCTGTCCGTCTCCCCCGAGGAACGGAAACGCATCTACGAAGAGCGTTGGGCGTCCGGCGGCACCACCTTCATGGCCTCGTTCAACGACCTGATCTTCAATCAGGAGGCCAACGACACCGCCGCCGAGTTCGTGCGCGGCAAAATCCGGGAAATCGTCAAGGATCCGAAGACCGCCGAACTGCTGGCGCCCAAGGACCATCCGATCGGCACCAAGCGGATCTGCGTCGATACAAGGTACTTCGAGACCTATAACCGGCCGAACGTGCACCTGGTCGACGTCCGCTCGGCGCCGATCGAGGAGATTACGCCCACCGGACTGCACACGCGTGAGGCGGATTACGAATTTGACGCCATCGTGTTCGCCACCGGCTTCGACGCGATGACCGGCGCGCTGACCGCGATCGACATTCATTCGACCGACGGCTCGACATTGAAGGCAAAGTGGGAGGACGGACCGCGCACCTACCTCGGCCTCATGTGCGCGCATTTCCCCAACATGTTCATGGTCACTGGGCCTGGCAGCCCCTCGGTGCTGAGCAACATGCACGTCTCGATCGAGCAGGACGTGAACTGGATCACCGATTGCCTGGCGTATCTGCGGAACCACCGCGTCGCCCGCATCGAGGCGACCCAGGAAGCTGAGGACAACTGGGTGCTGCACGGCATCGAGGTGGCGAACAAGACGCTCTATCCAAAGGCGGCGTCCTGGTACATGGGCGCCAATATCGAGGGCAAACCTCGGGTGTTCATGCCCTATATCGGCGGCGTCAACGCGTACAAGGAGAAATGTGCCGAAATCGCCGCCAATGGCTACACCGGCTACCGGCTGACGGGGCCCTCGCGGGTGGCCCAGGCGGCGGAGTGACGCAAGCGGCTTGATTCCGAGGGCGGTGGCGGCTACACACCGCGCCTTCGTGCCGCCGGTCGGGATCGGCGGCGCCAGCAAGGACGATTACCATGAAACCGGGCATCCACCCCGAATACCACGAGATCAACGTCGTCATGACGGATGGATCCACGTTCAAGACCCGCTCCTGCTACGGCAAGGAAGGGGACACGCTGCGGCTTGACATCGACCCGAAGTCGCACCCGGCCTGGACCGGCATCCAGCGCATCATGGACACTGGCGGTCAGGTCGCGAAGTTCAACAGGCGCTTCGCCGGGTTGGGGTTGAAGAAAGAGTAGCCGCTCGCCGCGTTAACGCGAGGGTCCCTTGCCACCCGGTCTGACGATCTTCGACTGCGATGGCGTCCTCGTCGACAGCGAAGTGATCGCTTGCCGGGTTTGCGTCCCCTGTCTGGCGGAGCTCGGCATCGAGATCACCGCGGAAGAGGTCGCGGACCGATATATCGGCATGAGCGCCGGTTCGATGATCGCCGACCTGGAAACTCGTTACGATCGTCATTTACCGATGGATTTGTACGAGACGATGCGGGATCGAATCATCGCGGCGTTTGAGACGGAACCATTGACGATTGATGGCGTCGATGCGGTCCTTGCGTCTCATCGGGGCAACATCTGCGTGGCCTCCGGCAGTACTCAGGAGAGGGTGCGGCGCTGCCTGACACTCGTGGGACTGCTGCGTCATTTCGATCCACACATCTTTAGTGCGACTCAGGTGGCGCATGGAAAGCCCGCCCCGGATTTATTCCTGTTCGCCGCTCAGCAGATGGGCGCCGACGCGCGGGACTGCCTGGTGATTGAAGACAGCGTCCACGGGGTGATGGCCGCGGTCGCCGCCGGGATGCGGGTTCTTGGGTTCACCGGAGGCAGCCATTGCCGTCCCGGCCACGCGGACCGTCTGCTGGCGGCGGGGGCGTCCGCCATCTTTCAGCATATGCGAGACTTGCCCCCGCTGCTTTAACGCCGCCTTGGTTTGGATCAGCGGTTCCCGGTCGGCACCGTGTTGAACGGCCGGTTCTTGTCGACCCGGATATCGGCGGGCAATCCGAGTACCCGCTCCGCGATGATGTTCTTCAAAATCTCGTCCGAGCCGCCCGCGATCCGCGCACTGGGCGATGACAGCAGCGCCGACTGGAACATTCCCCAGGCCTCGACGAGGTCGTCGTCGATCACCATCCCGGCCTCGCCCATCAGGTCCATGCCATAACTCGCGATATCCTGCAGTTTGGACGCGTTCACCAGTTTGTGAATTGAGTTTTCAGGCCCAGGAGTCTCGCCTTTTGAAAGAGCGGTCATGGTGCGGAATTTGGTGAACTTCAGCCCCTGGGCTTTTGCGTACCACTCGGCGATCCGCTCCCGCACCGCCTGGTTGCGGATGGCTGGCTGACCGTCGATCACCAGTGATCGGCTGAGGGTTACCAGATCATCGACATCCGGGCGTGCGGGATCGCCGACGGCGAGGCGTTCGTTCATCAGCGTGGTCAGCGACACGCGCCAGCCCTGACCGACCTGGCCAAGTCGTTGCGTATCAGGAACGCGCACGTCGGTGAAGAAGACCTCGTTGAAGTGGCGCGTGCCGGACATCTGGTGGATTGGACGAATGTCGATCCCCGGCGATCTCATGTCGAGGAAGAAGAACGTCAGGCCCTCATGTTTCGGCACGTTCGGATCGGTGCGCACAACGATGATGCCGAAGTCCGACAAATGCGCGCCGGAGGTCCAGATCTTCTGGCCGTTGATGATCCAGTCGTCGCCGTCGCGTTCCGCCCGTGTGCGCAACGCGGCGAGGTCGGAGCCGCCGGCCGGTTCGCTGAACAGCTGGCACCACACTTCGTCGCCGCGCAGGGCGGGTTTGACATGGCGGTCGAGTTGTTCCGGTTTGGCATAGGCCATCATGGTCGGGATGCACATGCCGAGGCCGATTTCGAACAAGCCGCGCGGCACGGTGAAGTCTTCTTCTTCCTGGTTGTAGATGACCTGGAAAATGGGGGGAAGCTCGCGCCCGCCGAAGCGTTTTTGCCAGGAGATCGGAAGAGCACACGTCTGAACTCCAGTCACT
>CALFNB010000296.1 GCA_937902425.1 uncultured Acetobacteraceae bacterium
CCGAGGGATGACGGGACGACTCAGTGCCGGATCCACTCTTTTTCGAACCGCGCGTAGCAATCGCGTCCGCCAGGCATTTTCGGCCAGCCCGCGAGTTGCCGCACCGCCACCAGCAACAACCGATCCTTCAAATGGGTCGAGTTGTTCTCATACTCCTGGAAGGCGGAATGGGTGATCTTCTGGTTGTGCGGATCGTCCTGGAACTTGCTGGCGACCAGCGCGACCGTCGCCATGTATTTCTTCCGGTCGGCGCCCGATTGGAGATAAGCGTTGGCCACCGCGGTCGAGCGCGCGATGTCGAAGGCGAGGATCGCCTCGTCCAGTTCGATCAGCAACGAACCAGGATCGCGGTTGGCGAAATCGAAGCTCGCGAGTTCGCTCTCGATCACCGATTTGCTCCACTTGTTCGACCGCGCCGAGTCGTTGACGAAATTCGCCATCATATAAAGGATGCGCGGTTGATACGGGCTGCCGCTGGTACGGATCCAGAAGTTCCCGGTGTTGCAGTAGTCGAACGGGTGCTGCCCGTCGGTGAACGAACGCGGCACGGTGTTGCGCAGGATCAGTTCAGCCGCGCCGAGCTGGATCGTATCACCCAGAGAACGAATCGATTTGCCGTTCGTCAGGTGCTCGGTCAGTTGCCCGAACACGGTATCCTGATCGCCGGTCATCAGCATGTCGATGAACGCCTCGACCTCGCGCGGCGCCAGCGGCGTTTGGTTGGTCTCCACCAGGCTCTTCCCGAGGTCGGGGAACGCGTTGGTCAAGTGTACGCAGATGTGGTCATACAGTGAGTAGTACAGCGGCCCGACCGCCATGTCCGGCACGCCGGTATAGAACACGCCCTGCGCGCGCTCCCACCCAACGTAATCCGCGAGGCCCACGATCGCCCGCGCGCGCAGCGCCTTGTGCCCGGTGTTGCGCGCCTTGCGGCCGACGATCGTGTCCTGCACATCGATCAGGCCGAGGAACAGCAATTGATCGCGCAACCTGTCACGCGCGCTCTCATCCGCCGCGAGATCGAGGAACATGCCATACGAGCGTTCCACCTGGCCGCCCATGGTGGCCAGCATGTGCGCGTTGAGGCGCTCATCGAGCGTGCCGCCTTCGCGGATTGGCGCGACGTCCTGGTTCCACACCACGGGTCCGTAATCCGGCGGCGGCACGTTCATACCCTTCATGGTGGCGTACCGGCCGGGATATTTGCCCAGAAGCTGGTTCCAGATGTCGAGGCCGGCGGGAATGTACCAGACGCTTTGCAGCATCGGCAGCAGCCGGTATTGCTCCGGCAGATACGGGGTAAGGTCCGCGGAGGTGCGCAGGCCCAGAATCGTGTGATCGTTGTTGACCAGTACGAGCTGCCCGTCCTTCACGTTGAAGTGATTGGGCACCTGGACGAACGGCGCCTCGGCGGCGGTGACGACGCTCAGCGCATCACCGACCGAGCGGCCTTCATCGGTGACCATTTTGTAAAACAGATCGGCCGTGCGCGGTTGGTCGCGATCCAGGATAGCGGCGGTCAGCGCGTCGAATGCTTTGTCGTTGCGCAGTGTCGCGAGCTCGAGCGGCATTGGCGTGTCGCGAGATCGAGCGGCATTGGCGTTTCTCCTCATCCCATTGGCGGGGAGCCTACGCCCACATCCGGCCGAGGGTAAAGCTTCGGGGAAGCCCGGCGTTCGGCGGCGCCAGCTTCCGCCCTTGGCCGCCGCCACATGATTTTTTGATCGAAACAGAATAGCGGGCGGACGTGACGTGAAAAGCGTTCATCCCGGGTTAACCTTTCGCGGTCAATCTGCCACTGGCCCCTGAGGCCGGTAAGCGACTGACAGGCTGGTGGATCTGACAGCGAAAGCGAACGGACACATGACTCATTTCCTTCTCGGGGAGCCCGCCGAAGCCGTTCTCGATTCCCTGGCCGAGGCGCTGGACGAGATGGACATCGGCATAATCCTTTTGGGTCGCGACATGCGTGTGCGGTTTCTCAATCGTCACGTATCCAGAATGTTTGATCTGCCGCCCGCACTGTTGACGGCCCGACCGACCTTTCGCGATCTGTTGGATCAGGCCGGGGCCCGATCCTGGTTCGCCGTACCGGCAGCGGACCTGCCCATGTATCTCGATCAACGGGAGACAGCGGTACGCGCCGGCTCAGTTCCACCGACCCATATCGATTTCCGGGATGGAAGACGCGTGCTGTTTGCCTGCAGCGCCTGCCCCGATGGTGGTCGTATCCTGAGCTACGCCGATGTTTCGGGGGAATTGCGGCCCGAGGCTCTCGATGCCATGGAGCAGATCAACGCCGATCTACGTTTCAACAACGAAACCATGGAAGATCACGCGGCCCATTTGGCCTCGCTCGCGGAAGCAACCGACGAAAACGCCCGCAAGCTCTCGGACGCCAAACAGGCGCTGGAGCATGAGATCGTCGAACACCGCCAGCTGGAAGCGCGATGGCGCCGGATCGCGACAACGGACGGTCTCACGGGCGCGCTGAACCGCGTGGGGTTCCTGACCAGAGGTCAGGCCGAGTTGGAGCGGGGACCTGAGCGCGGCGGAGGTCTGGCGCTGCTGATGCTCGACGTCGACCACTTCAAGTCAATCAACGACCAATATGGACACGCCGGCGGCGACGTCGCGTTGCGGCATTTGGTTACCATGGTCAGAAATCAGACCCGAAGGGGCGATCTTTTGGGGCGTCTGGGCGGCGAGGAATTCGCGATCCTGTTGCCGGCCATCGCTGCCGAGGCGGCTGAGCGTTTGGCGGAACGGCTGCTGGCCCGGATCGCGGCGACCCCGGTGATCTGGCGCGACGGGTTGATCAACCTGACGGTCAGCATCGGTCTGGCACTCGCGACGCGGGCGGATCGTTCCATTGAACAGGTTATCGCGCGCGCTGATGATGCTTTGTATCGGGCGAAGGAAGGTGGCAGGAACCGGGTTGCCAGCACCAACCGGCGGCGGCGATTCGCGGCGCGGTAGCCGCGCTGTTGTAGGCCAAGGTCCCGCGCGAGGGCCGGGTTACCCTGGTACGACGCTTTCCCGCGCCGTTCCAACCGTGAGCCCGAGCCTCTGCCCGCCCGCGCGGTCCAGCAGGTAACGCCGGATCGCCGTGAGCCGATCGCCTGTCGCCCCCGGTTGGGCGAAATCTTCCGATAGCCAAACGCGCGCGGTGAAGCGCGGGTGCAACTGCATCACCTTCCCGCCGTTCTCGAACGCGGCTCGGCCGTCGGCATCCGGATAACTCTCACAAGGCAGACCCTCAGCGAAAATCACAGCATGCTCCGGCAGTTCGACATGCCAGTAAACGATCTCATCGGCGGCCTCCTGGACGATCGTCGCGCCGTTCATGAGATGACGGACCGGGATCAATACATCGTCGACATAAACGGCGTGATCGGGCGATAACAGCAAATCGCGGTGTGGCACATCGTCGGCGAAGGCCGCCGCCCGCACGCGCACCGGCCAGACGTCTCTGGGCGCCGGATGGCGGCCGCAATCCACGCGGCGCCGGCCCAGAAAGACCACCGGGCGAAACGCGCCGGTGACGGTTTCGACAGCGTTGCCCTCACGCAATGCCTCCACGGAGATCTCGCCCAGGGCGGTCAGAATGCGCGTTCCGGAGGCGAATGTGGTGGTCATGGTCCCCTTCCGTCGGCGCCCCGCTTCCGCGATGGTATTTCCGGTCGCGCCAGCTTGTTCCGGGGCAACCTGCTCGTCCCGCGAGGAGTCCCGCAAGCGGTTAAGTCTGGCCGAACCACGTCGCCGGAGCCCGCGATGGCCACCCGGGCCCTGACCGGCGAGGCGTCTGGGACGATCGTCGCGCCGGTATCCGCCTGATGTGGCATTGACGAATGCCGGCCCTCGCGCCTCATAGTAACGGTATGGACATGTCAGATTCTCGGTCGGATACCGCGACCTCCCTTGAGGCGACGCTTGACGCGTGGGAAGCCAGCCTGGCCCGGTTGGAGCAGCAGGCGACGCAGGTGTTGCGCGCTGCGAAGCAACTGCGGAAGGCGGCCCAGGATGGGGCGCTGGCGGGTGTGGGGGCAACCCAGGGGGTGTTGCGGGAGGGCGCGGCGAGGCTGACGGAAACGATCGCGCGAGACGCTGAGATGCCGGCGATCGATATCGCGGCAACGTTCGAAAATGGTTCGTTCCTGACTGAATTGTCCCAGGCCGCCGCCGCCGCGGGCGTCACCCTGGTGCAGCGGGATGGGCGCATCACGGCCTACCCGGTCGTGCTCCGTTTGGAAGCGCGCAACCTCGGGGTCCGCGTCGGCCGCAAGCTGGAGCGGCGGCTGCGACCGAGCGTGCTCGCACTGCACCTGAAAGCGATCCAGCAACGTTCGGGCCGGTTCAACGCGCGGTCGTTTCTGGACCGGCTGTCGCGCGCCTACACGGTGCTGGCGCCGGACTGGCGCTCCGGCGAGGGGCCGCTGATCGCGCTCGCCGCTTTGCATGACGTTCTGACCCTGCTGCCGGCCGCGGCGGCGGATTATCCGATGGAAGAGTTCCTGGTCGATCTGCTTCACCTGGACCGTGAGCCCGACGCGCGCTCCGGCCGCGGTCACCGCTTCGAACTGGGCGGTTCCACCGGCACCAAGGGGGCGAAACGGCTGACCGTGTTCGATGAGACCGGCGCCCAACATGATTACTATGCGGTGCGGTTCGCCGCGGACGCGCGAAATGCTTGAGATCCGTACGGAACCGCTGCACCCGAGCGAGTGGCTCGGCGTCATCGAGCGTGAGTACTTCACGGACTTTCTGCGCGAAGGTGGCGCGGCCGCGAAATTCGTGATCGGCGATGAAGCCACGCAGGAGGAAATCCAGAACGAGTGCGCGGTCCTGGCGCGCCGGCATGGCCTGTTGCACGCGCACCTCTCGGCCGGCGACACGAAGCTGCACATGGCGCAGGAACTGTTCTTCGCGCTGGTTCGCGTGCTGCCATGGGACGGGCTGCTGCAACGTTACCTGGAAGAATTGTTCGGCCGCCATGAGCATCCCTGGCCGCATCCTGGCACCGCTCTGGGCACCGTCGAACTGGCCGAGGCGTTCGGTATCGCGCCGGGGATCATGACCCGGCACCGCGACCAGTGGCTCAGCCGCGATTTGTGGGACGATCCGAGACTGGCGCGGGATTTTCGCGCGGCGATGATCGCGCTGTGTTTGTCGCGGCTGGATCCGCGAGACGGCGAAGCGAACACGCCCGTGGACCAGTGGCTGCGCGGCGAAAAACCACCTTTGTCCACGCTGCGGGAGTTCGACATCACCGCGCAAATCAATCGCACCAATGCGCGCGCGATGTTGATCTCTCTGTGTCACTTCTTGCGTAAGGCGGGGGCGGCCGGATTGCTGCTGACAATCGACCTGCGGGCGGCGACCCGTAGGGGTGACGCCGCGGTACGCTACTCACCGTCGGCGGTGATGGATTTGTACGAGGTCCTGCGCGAACTGATCGACGATCTGGAGCATCTGCCCGGACTGTTCATTCTGGGTCTCGCCGATCAGGGGCTGATCTCCGGTGACCCGCGTCGGACACTCGACACCTACAAGGCGCTGGAGATGCGAATCTGGCCGGATGTGCGACCCGGGGACCGGCAAAATCCGCTGGCGCCCCTGGTGATGGTGAGCCTGTGAACCTGGAAGCACGCACCGCGATCGAGGCCTTGCGCGCGGGCGTCCCGAATCGTGCCGCCGTGCGCCTGATGGGCACCGAAGAACCCAGTCTCGAACACGAATTCGACGAGCAACTGCAACACGCCTGGGCCGATCGGCCACGCCCAGGTTTGGGCATCGCGGGTGGCTTCGGCTCCGGCAAGTCGCACTTTTTGGGCTATCTGGCGGAGGTCGCCCGCGCGCAAAACTTCGTCGTCAGCCGGGTCGTGGTGAGTAAGGAGACGCCGCTGTCCGACCCTGGGCGGGTATTTGAGGCGGCGGTCCGCGCGGCGACGTTACCCGACCGCCATGACGACGCGATCACCGGCGCGCTGACTATCCTGCGGCAATCGCGCGACAAGATGGGCGCGCTGGAAACCGCCGTTGAGCAGGCTGGCGATGCTCTGGCGCCAATCTTTTCCGCGCTGCTGTTCCTGCTTCAGCGCGACACGCTGCCGGCGGGTTTCGCGCGGCAGATGGAGCGGTTCCTGGCAGGCGGTAAAATCCGTGCCGCGGACGTGCGGCAGGCACTGGCGACGGTCGGCGGCGCTCGGAAATTCGACCTCCGGCTGCCCGTGGCCGGACTGTTGATGGAGCAGCGGATCCACTTCCTGACGGCGCTGTTGCACGCCGCCGGCTATGCCGGGTGGTGCATGTTGTTCGATGAGGTCGAACTGATCGGACGCTACACGCCGCTGCGCCGCGCGCTGGCCTATGCGTGGCTGGCGACCTGGCTGGGGCTGGAGGGCGCGCGCACCTGGCCCGGGATCGTCGCGGCTTATGCCATCACCGACGATTTCGTGACCGCGGTGATCGACGAGCGCGACGACCGGGTCCGGCTGACCGACCGGCTCCGCCTGAAGGAGCGGCATCACGAGGCGCGGCTGGCGACCACCGCGATGGCGCATATCGCGCAGACCGTGCTGGCTCGGCGCGCGCCGGCTTGCGGTTGAGCGAACTGTATCGGGAGGCGTATGGGTGGGAGCCTCCAGCGACCGATGCGCCGGAACGGACCGCGACCCGAACGATGCGGCAATACATCAAGGGCTGGATCACCGAGTGGGACATGCGGCGGCTGACCGGCGATGTGACACGGATCGTCGAGGACGAGATCACCGCGAATTACTCCGAGGATGAGAGTTTGTCGACGCCATCTGAGGAGGAGGGGGAATAGCCTCGAACAGCCTCCGTCCGACCAAATGTCGCCGCGTTATCGATTGGCTTCTATGAGGTGGTTGAAGTTTATCGCCGCGTATCCGTGACGAGCGGCTTCCAGATACAAATCGAGGTCGGCCGTTACCAGAGTACGGTTTTCCGCCATGATGCTCAGCAGCGCTGCGTCTGCCACGCCCAGGCGCGTGAATGCCATATGGTTGGCGGCTTTTGTGCTTTCGACATATATTTCGTCAGCGGTCGGTAACAAAGCACGGAATACCGCGAAAATGTGGGAACGCGCGGGCTCGGCGATTTGCCCAGAAAGGTTCGAGGCCTCTGTTACGGTGTTGGGCGTCAGGATGATGCGCGGGGCCGCCGAAAGCATATCCGTGAGCAGCGCGAAATCACGTGCCGCGTAGGCTCGCAGCCGTTTATGCCTGGCGATGTATGAACGCGATGCGGCACCAACGATCAGCAAAACGAGAAGGTTAGCGTCCAGAACGATGGCGTTAGCTGGCATCCGCGGTTTCCCGGTTCTTGACCGAGAGAGCTTTGCCGTCTTTGTCGATCACCACGACCTTGTAGGTTCTTCTTGTCCCAAGAATTCCAGATGCGGCGGAAAGCGCACCATATTGATCCCAGGGACGAGAGAATCCCACCGTGATGTGCCATTGCTCCCGGGCGTCGTCGTATTCCACTTCCTCCAGGCCGAGATTGGCCAGGCCTTCCTGCGCGAACAGATCGGTGACGGTCGCCTTTGCCATTTCAACGGCGTCTTTGACGTCCATGATGTTCACTCTGCTCGCTGGGAGTCGCGGTTTGTCGCGCGTCGCCCGTTTACATGTGGCGCCGCGCGGGCGCCAGACGGACTGTAGGCTAGCACGAGAAATGACCGTCGTTCAAATTCCTGGCGGGTGGGGCCACAGTTGACCAACGCGGCGATGGTTTCCGTGGCACTTGCCGATGCGACCAGGCCGGCTCGGCCGGCTTGAGTAAATTCCTTAGGGGCGTTGACCGGCCGAACGTCTTGCTTATCAACTGGGCTTATCTTCCCGAACTCCACAATCTCGTTAACTTGAGCCGCCCATCACCCAACATTCGGACACATCTCGCAACCGGAAGGTCCCGCCCTGATGGCTCTCCTCGGCAACGCAGTCCTCGCCGTTTGGAACGAGGTCGATCCAGACTTCGAAGACGACTTCAACGAATGGTATTTCCGCGAGCACATCCCGGAACGCACCATGGTGCCTGACCTGAACCGCGGCCGCCGCTATCGTGCCGAGGAGGGCTCACCGCGCTACATGGCGTTCTACGAGGCGACATCCATGCATGTGCTGACGCACGGCCCGTATCGCCTGCAGCTCGACAATCCCACCGCCTGGACGCAGCGGATCATGCCGCATTTCCGTTTCATGCAGCGCGGCCTGTGCGACGTCGGCGCCTCCGTGGGCGACGGCATGGGCGGTGCGGCCGCTGTCGTGCACCTGACGCCCGTCGATGTGCCTCGCCTGCACAAGTGGATCACTCACCGAGACGCTGTTGCACGAACTTCATGCCATGCCGGACGTCGCCGCGGCGCATTTCTGGACCCTCGCGCCCGGGGAGCCGCGCAGCCCAACCACGGCACTCAGTCAGCGCGCCGAGCCCGACCATCCGGTCGCATGGGTCATCGTCGTCGAGACCATGGAACTCGCGGGGGCCATCGCCATCACCGACGCCCTATTGGGCCGCAACCCCAAGTCGCACGGTGCGGGGGAGGTGCGTGCTTATCCGAGCTACCGGCTGCTCTACGCCCTTGACCGGCGATGAGGCCCAATCCGCATCAGATTAAGGTCCGCACGCAGCCGGCGCCGCCCAAACCGTCGCGCCCAGGCAAACCGCTCGACCCGGGCACCGCGTGCCGCCACACTGTTGCTCACGAGGATGACGGTACGACAGTGTCACGACAGCCGATTGCCTGAGTATATTCCGAGGCTGTCTCCAGCCATCATCCGGTAGCATATCGACCGGGTGGACAGGTTCATGATCGGACCGCGGCCTCATGGCCAACCGAAGCCGTGATCATGACGCGGACCGCCTGATCTTATCCCGCATCGTCAAATGACACGGCAGCCGTGACGCGTGCCGTCGCGTGTCCCAAATACGTTGGTTCCAGTGAGAGTACCATGATCGCATCCCAACCGCTGTCTCTCAAACGTCTTCTGTTTGCCGCGACAATTCTCTCGGGACCTTTGATCGCGATGGCGCCAACGGCGGCGGCCGCGCAGATCGGCATCGAAATATCGGTGCCGCTCTCGCCGCCGATGCTGCCGGTCTATGAGCAGCCGTCGATGCCCGATCTCGGGTATATCTGGACTCCAGGTTATTGGAGTTGGAGCCAGCCGGTGGGATATTACTGGGTGCCCGGCACCTGGGTCCTGCCACCGGCGGTCAACGTGCTGTGGACGCCACCTTATTGGGATTGGAGCGGTGGCTTCTATCGTTTCCATGAGGGCTATTGGGGACCGCATGTCGGCTATTATGGCGGCGTCAATTATGGCTATGGCTACGGCTACGGCGGTCAGGGCTATCAGGGCGGCCGCTGGCAAGGCACAGGCTTCGTTTACAACCGGGCCGTCAACAATTTTGGCGCGGTCCACGTTCCCAACGCCTACTCAAGCAGCGTGACCGTCGCCAACAACTCGCATATCAGTTACGCGGGCGGCACGGGCGGACTCAGGACCGCGCCGAGCGCCGGGGACCGCCTGGCGGGCCAGGAGCGTCACGTGCCGATGACGCCGGAGCAAAGCTCCCACATCTCGACGGCGGCCAGGCTGCCGGAACTCGCGGCGAGCCATAATGGCGGCCATCCCACGATCGCCGCCACGGCACGCCCCACCCAGTCTGAGGGTCCGGGGGTTGTCCACGCGGCGCCCGGCGGTGGCGGCACGCCCGCCATTGCTCCGTCACCCTCCACTCGGCCGGCGGCGAATGTGGCCGCGCCGTTGCCTCAGCATCCTGGCGCACCCGAGGCGCCACGTCCGGCTGCGCAGGTAGCAGCGCCTCCGGCTGACCATGGAAGTGCGGCTCCGGCTCAACATGACGCGGCGCGTCCGGACCAGCGCGGCGCCCCGCCTACCGCCGCGCCGCCGGCCCAGCAAACCACGATACCCGAGGTGGTGCGCCCAGCTGAACACTCCGCCGCACCGCCGGCTCAACACGAGGCCGCGCGTCCACCTGAACAACGAGCCGCCCCTCCGGCCGAGCGCGGACCAGCACAGCAACCTGTCATCGCGCACGCGGCTCCGCCTCCTGGCCATGCGGCGCCCGGGGAGAAAGAGAAAGAGCGGTAGGACCTGACCCGGCTTCGGGGCGGGAAGGTCGCAAGCCATCCCGCCTCGCAGCCAAAGGTTGTCTTCAGGCGGCGGGATCGATGTCGCGAAGCGTGACCGCCTTCCGGCTCACGCAGCCCTACGGCCAAGTGCCAAAACTGACCACAGTCGCCGCAGCCCGGAGCGCTGCTGCGCGAGCCAGGAACCGGTAGCCGCCGCCTCATCCCCGCTCGGGTCTCCGGTCGCCACATACTCGCGTGAGAAATCCGCCGTGCGGAACAGCATGTCCCACCACGGCAGCACTGCGCCGAAATTACAGCTGCGCGGGCCATATGCCAGCACTCCGTGATGCGCCCGGTGGAACCGCGGGGAGACCAGCAGCCGCTCCCCGACGACGCCGAACGACACGCGGGCATTGGCGTGCGACAGACTCTCGATGAAGCGCAGCACCAGAACGAGCACCGGAAACTGCATCGGCGGTACGCCGATCGCCAATGCGATCACGCCGAACCACACGAATGCGATCAAGTCGTCGAGCAGGTGATTGCGGTCGTCGGACCAGAACGTCATTTGCCGTTGCGCGTGGTGCACGGAATGCAGCGCCCACCACCATCGCAGCTGATGCGACACGCGATGCCGCCAGTAATCGGCGCAATCCAGAATGACCGCGTAGATGGCGAAGGTCAGCAACGAATGGCCGAGCAACGCCGGCACCACGCGCTCGAGCATTGGCGGAATCCAGCCATGATCGGTGATCCACCCGTTCAGCGCCACCTGTGCCTGGTAGAACAACACGAACGTCACCAGAGGCAGTACACCGACACGGGACAGGACCGTGTAAAAGACGTCGACGCCAATGGCGCTTTTGTCATTCCACCGCTCAATCGGACGCCATCGCTCCAACGGCATGCAGATCGCCAACGTCGCCACCACCTGCACGGCGCCATACACCGCGAACAACGCCCACCCATGGGCGATCTCTTCCCACCGCATCAGGCCAAGTGCGTAGAGCAGCGGGATCAGCAAAGTCTCGTGCAGCCAGCCGGCGATCAGATCGAACGGATCATCCACGATGGACCCTCCAGGATGCCACGTTCCGCTCCATCAGGGGCCGCGCGCCGCCGGGTTGAGCCAGATGCCATGTGGCGAGCGGCCGACATCGATCGTTTCGAAATCGCCGGTTTCCGGATGCAGGATCGCGACCTTCTCCGCGAAGCGCCGGGTGATCCAAAGGTCGCCGTTCGGCGCGAACGCGATGTCATCCGGACCGCCGGGAATGGAGTAACTCCGCAGCACCTTCATGGTTTCGGCATCGACCGCCGTGGTGGTGCCGCCGGCTCGATTGTTCACCCACACAATTCTGTTGTCCGGCGACAGAAACAAATTATGCGCGCCCTTGCCGGTGACAAGCTTGTCCACCACGTGGCCCGACGCCGGGTCGACCACCGCGACGTAGTCGTCGCCCATGTCCGCGACCAACACCTTGCCATGCAGCCAAAGCACGCCCGCCGGGGTCGGGCCGACAGGCTCGGTCCATGACGGGTTCATCGACGTCAGGTCGATCGCCGTCAGCTTATCGCTGCCTTGCAGCGAAACGAACACCGTACGGGAATCCGGTGAGAACGCCAGGTGACTGGGCGTCGATGCAGCCGGAAAGCGCTTGATCAATGTCATCGTCGCGGGCTCGTAGACATCGATCTGGTTGCGCGCCAACCCGTTTACCACCAGGAATTTTCCATCCGGACTGAAGCCGAGCTGATATGGGTCCGCGACCGCTACCCTTCGCTGGACATCGCCGGTCGCCGGGTCGAGGAACATGATCTGGTTCCCCGCCGTATCGCCGACCAGGAGGCTCTTGCCGTCCGGGCTCAGCATCAGGTGATGCGGCTCTCGCAATGTTGGAATGCGCCGCAGTTCTTTCCGCGTCGACATGTCGATCACGCTGATCGACGCGCTGTTTGAATTCACCACGAACGCCAGCCCCCCCGCGAGCGCCGAAGACACGCCGTGACGGAGCAAGGTCAATGTCAGCATCAAAATGACGACAATGCCAATGCGGAAACGCAAGTCTGTCCCTCCAACGAAGCTGGAGCGTTCCCTACGCCACGTCCCGAGTTTCTCGCAAGCGGTTGCTCGCTGCCTCCTCGGCCTCCGCGAACACGCTGGCGATGAAGGCGAAGAATACGCAGGCGGGCGTGGAAATCAGCACGTTGTCGGTCATCGCATGGGCGCCGAAAGTGAGGAAAATCAAACTCGTCACCACGCGTTCCAGCGGCGGTAACCGGCGCGTGTGCGACATCGCCCACAGCACGAACAGCACGATCAGCAGAGTCCGGCCGACGTGCCCGCCCTCGACCTGGATTCGCAGGTATTCGTTGTGCGCGGCCCAGGTGCCGATAAGTATGGCGATTGGGCCGTCGCGCGGAATCACGAGGTTACCGGAGCCAAGCCCCCAGCCGAACCAGGGCGCTCGCGCCGAGGCTGCCTCGAACATGGGCCACAGCAGTTGCCGGCCGCTCAGGTTGCTGGCTTCGCCGTCAAGCACCTCGAACAGGCGGAGGGAACCATAGTGTTCGCCCACGACCAGGAGCACCGGCACGGCGGCGAGTCCGGCGGCGATCAGAACCAGGCGGTGCGCGCGTGGCACGGCGGAGCCGGGCGCGAGGATCAGGCTGCCGCCGATGACGATGGCGGCGTATGCCGCTGGCGCGCGGGCGCCGGTCAGCAACAGGATGACCAGATTGACCGCCAGAAGCAGGGCCTCGCGCGGCGACGCGGTTCGCAGCCAGCGCATGGATCCGGCGTAAATCGCCGGCAGGCAGACGCCGGCCAGGAACGCCGGATGGCCTAGCCCCGCGAGGCGCAGGCCACCACTGTGAAAAAACACGGGGCGCAGCCCGAGGACATCGAGCACGGTGCCTAATACGACAGACAAAAGGGGTGCGAGGGTGATGGCCCGGCGTAGCGTCGATCCCCAGTTGGCGGGTTTCGCGCAAAAGAACAGCAGGAACGGCGTGACATCGCCGACCAGGGACCGCGCCATTTCCATCATTGTCAGATCGCGATGAATGCCCGCGACCGCGCCCATCGCGCCCATCGCGACAAAGGCCCAGGCTGGGTTGAAGCGGTCGGGCACGACGCCAAGACGTAGGATCGTCAGCGTGACGAGGCCGATCTCGGTCGCCTTTACCGCCGCGATGGTCGGCTGAAACGCCTCCGGCCCGATCAGGTCGGTCAGCGCCATTTCCGACGAAAGACCGGTCACCAGCAACCACAAGACCCAGGCCACCGTGAGGTGGCGATACGCCAGCAGAATGCCACCGAGTGCCAGGAGCGCGGCGATCAGGCCGGGAAGCAGGGCTGGAAATAGCCACGCGGTGCCCGCCAGGACGCCGGCGAAACCAGGCACTAAAATCAGCGCGGGGGTCCCTCGCGTGGCAAGGAGGGTCGTCATTGGAGCAGTGTATGGAGGGAATGCTGAACAAAAGGTTCACGTGACGCGCTTTGTCATCGCCAACCCTGGAAGCTGCCGTCGGTGAAACCTCGCTAACTGTCGTTCCCCGACACAACGGCCTCGTGCGGAAACGCCAGTTCGTGGCGAGACCGCCATTCCGGCTTCACGTAATTCACGATTAACGACCGGCGCACGCCGATGATCGGACGCTTCGTAAAACCGTGCCAGGTGTCCGATCCGGGAGCGAAGATCAGGCCATGATTGGTGGTCCCTGGCGCGCGGCCGAGCACATGCCCCGCCGCGTCCATGATGTCGGTGCCCCAGTTCTCCGCGGCCGGATCATCCGACAGATAGATCAGGAACGTCAGCAGCTTGGCGCCGATGTCGGTGTGCACCTCCAGCCAAAAACCGTCGGTATCAAGGCAATACTCGATGCGCAGGAACCCGCCGTCGAGCCGGATTCGGCACAAATCCTCCAGCAGCCCCACGGTCGCCTCATCCTGAAACGCATCGGCCAGCACGCCGCAAGCGACGAACTGCTCCCGGTTGGCTTCGGAAAAGAAGATCCGCCGCGAATTGCAGGTCTCCCGCTTGCCAAAAGTGTCCCCGATTCCGGTGGGCGAAAACGGCAAAGCGCGCACCGCCTCGGGCAGCCACGCCGGCAGCACGTCGTGCAACAGCCAATACCGGAACGGCGTGCGCACGGCGGTCGCGTTCAGGATGGCGCGGCGAATGGTGCATCCCGCCATTGGGATGGTTGGCTTCTCAAGGGTCGTGCTCATTATTTCTCCCTCTGGGTTTCCCCCCCTCTGGGTTTCCCCCCTCTGGGTTTCCCCCCTCTGGGTTTCCCCTTCCGTCAAACCCGGAACAAACGCTTGACGCCGGACGACACAGCATGCCGCCGAAGCTCCCGCCGGGCCGAGGCCACATCGACCATCCAGTTCAGCATGATCGCCCGTCTCACTCCGTCGTACGGCTTGTGGCCGTGCCAGGATCGATTCGAGCGCCGAAATGCGATCAATGTTCCGGCTTCGGGTGGCACCTCGGCGATCATGTCGTCGATATCGCCCGGGCCGCGCAGCAATCGCAACCGGCCGCCCGCATCAGCCCAATCGTTATTCAGATAGATCAGGGCGGTGACCAGTTTCGACTCGCTATCGGTATGGATTTGCCCGTCCCGAGGCCGGGTTCGGGCGCGCAGCGTGACCATCAGCGTATCCGTCGTCAGGCTGAGCCCGAACTTGGCGCCGAACGCCTCCGTCACCGCGGGCGAGCGTAAGGCATGCAACAGGTGGCCAAACGCGGTGTCGGGTTCCTCCCACGGCGCGGGCAGGACGCCTGGGAGATCCGGACCTGGAAATGACGAGGCGGCGGCCGCGGCGGCGGTGCGCGGGACGAAGCCGGGCACCACCAGGAATTCAAATGGATCGCGCGTCAAACCCGTGCGCGCGAACCGGTCCAGGTCGATGCAATCACCTGGGCCAATAACAAGAAGGCCAACAACAGGAGGGATCGTCAGCTCATTGCTTTGCGGCATTGGCATGATCACACCGCCACGGAATGGCGCGCCGTCCCGCGCGCCAGGTAACAGTCGAAAGCCGCGGCGATCGTGCGCACGAAAGGCCGGCCGCGACCGGTCACGGTGACGCGGTGGCCGTCGCGCTCCAGCAGCCCGTCTGTTTCCAGATTCCGCAACGCCGGTTCCGCGTCGGCCAGATCTGCTGGATCGATGCCGCTGTCAGCCGCGATCTCAAATGGGTTCGCTGTCAGATGGCACATGAGTTGCTCGATGATCGCCCGCCGCGCGCGGTCGGCATCGGTCAGCGCGACACCGCGCGCGATCGGCAACACGCCGTCCCGTACCGCGTCTCGCCACGCCGGCACGCCGGGATGGTTCTGTATGTACCCCTGGGGCACCGCTCCGATCGATGACGCGCCGAGTCCGATCAGGACGTCCGCCGCGTCAGTCGTGTAACCCTGAAAATTCCGCCGCAACCGCGATCCCGCCGCCGCTTGCGCCAGCGCGTCGTCGGGCAGAGCGAAATGATCCAGGCCGATCAGGGTGTAGCCGTGCGCCAGGAACGTCGCCTCGATCGCCTGCCGCTGCGCGAAACGTTCCGCGGTATTGGGCAGGCTGGCGTCGGGGATCAGCGCCTGATGTTTCTTCATCCATGGGACATGAGCGTACCCGAACACCGCCGCGCGGCTGGGTTTCAGGCCAAGTGCCTGCCGCACCGTTTCGATCACGCCCGCTGTTGTCTGGTAGGGCAAGCCGTAGATCAGGTCGAGATTGATCGCGTCGATCC
The DNA here is from genome assembly GCA_937902425.1 of uncultured Acetobacteraceae bacterium. Classification (GTDB taxonomy): domain Bacteria; phylum Pseudomonadota; class Alphaproteobacteria; order Acetobacterales; family Acetobacteraceae; genus Rhodopila. The sequence goes on from CALFNB010000296.1 coordinate 15,882, forward strand.
CGACGGACCGCAGTCGCGTCGCGCAGTCCTCGGTCAGAGCAAGGCTCTGATGCCGGTTGATGGCATCCTGCACGTTGGGGTCGAAGTCCTGCACGCCCAGTGAAACGCGGTTGGTGCCCATGGCGGCGAGTACGGTGAGGGAGTCGTCGCCCAAAGTCCTGGGGTCGATCTCGACCGCGATTTCGGCGTCCGGCGCCACGTCGAAACGCGCCCGCAAACGCCGCATGACCGCGAGCATGGTGTCGGCCGGCAGTTGCGTCGGTGTGCCGCCGCCCCAGTGAATGTGCCGCACCGCGCGATGGCCGCCGATCACGTCCGCCACGAGATCGATTTCGGCCATCAGCGTGATGCCGTAGAGTTCCAGTGGCTCGGGCCGGTTCACCACAGTCGTATGGCAGGCGCAGAACCGGCAGAGCGAGGCACAGAATGGGACATGCAGATACAGCGATAGCGCCGCATCCTCCGGCAGTGCCCGCAGCCAGCGCGCGTAGACCCCGCCGTCGATCGCCGTCGAAAAATGCGGCGCCGTCGGGTAACTCGTATAGCGCGGGACCGCGCGATCGTATTTTGCGATCAGGCTGATCGTGTCCATGCGAGCAATATCTTCGGTCCGAGGACGCTCCGCTTTGATCTGGATCATGGCGGCGGATTGAATACCGCGTCAGGCGACGGCATCGTCGGGAGGTTCCGCGGGAAGAATCCAATGCCCAGAATACCGGAGCGATGCTGATGCACGCCGCCGCATGGTTGCGGGCGTGGGATGCTCAGGGTGCCCACCGGACCGGCACGCCGGGAGATCAGGCGGGCGCGGAGTGGCTGGCGCGGGAAGCGGCATCGTCTGGCGCGGCGGTTACGCTGGAAACGTTCGAACTGAGCCGGATCGATCCGGTGTCCTGCTGGATCGAAAGCCCTGGGCTTCGCATCGAGGGCGTGCCGGTCTTCGATTCGCCGCCCACCGGCCCCGACGGCATCAATGGCCCCATCGCCCTCGTCCGCCTCTCTCCCTGGGCCGTTTACACACCGGATTATCACGCCACGCGAGGCGCCTCCGATCGCGCCGGCATGGTCATTGTCTGCCAGGGCGCGGAGCCGGGTCTCGGTTTGCTGAACGCGGAACAATTTCGCGAGCCGTACGGTTGTCCGGCGATCCATGTGGCGGAGATGCCTCGCTCGGAGCCGGTGCGGCTGGTGAGTTATTACCAGCGAACCGTCGCGGAGGCCCGCAATGTGGTGGCGACAATTCCCGGCCGGGACCGTGCGCGCCGGACGGTGGTCGTGATGACACCTCGGTCATCCTGGTGGCAATCGACGTCGGAACGCGGCGGCGGTCTGGTGTGCTGGCTGGAAACGTTGCGCGGCCTTATCGCCGAGCCACCCATGGCCGACGTCGTGATGACCGCGAACAGCGGACATGAACTCGGGCATCTCGGCCTGGATGCGTTTCTGGAGCGGCGGCCCGGATGGGATGGTCCGGACGGGGCGATCTGGGTTCATTACGGTGCCAATATCGGTGCGGCGGGAGGCCAATTATCGATACAATCCGCCGACGCACCGCTGCGCGAGGCGATGCGGTATGCGTTGACCGCGTTTGGTCAACCGCCCGATACGATGGCGCCCGTGACGCGGGTGCCCAATGGCGAGACAAAGGATATTCATCGAGCGGGCGGACGCTATGTCACGCTGGTTGGCACCAACCGGCTGTTTCATTTGCCCCAGGACCGCTGGCCAACCGCGGTGGAGGTTCCCGCGATCGAACGGGTGGCCGCCGGCGCCACGGCGATGGTCAGTGCTTTGGCGGGGTGACGCGATTGGACCCGGACTCGCGGCGAGCGTAATATCCGGTGCGACGGAGGCTGATCATGGTCACGATTGAACCCACCGGCGCCATACTGGGTGCCACGGTAAACGGACTGGACGCCGCGAAGCCTGTCTCGGAGCAGGATTTCGGTCAGCTACTGGCGGCGCTTGGCCAATACGGCGTGTTGCGTTTTCCCAACCAGCATTTGGAGGAGGACGGCGTCCGCCGCTTTTCGCGGTTGTTCGGGGACATTCAGGGACCATCCTCCGGCCCGCTGACCGCGGACGGCAAGGAAGTGCCAGTGGTCGGGATCCTGTCCAACATCAAGCAGAACGGGAAATATATCGGCGCCGCGGACGCCGGACAGGACTGGCACACCGACATGTCCTACCGCGACGTAATTGGTTTCGTGAACGTGCTGTATGGGATCAAAATTCCCCGCCGCGACGGCAAGCCGCTTGGCGGCACCGAATTCTCCAACATGCATGCCGCCTATGACGCGCTGCCGGACGAGATCAAAACCAAACTGGCGAACGCGACCGTGACGCACGCGTTCGAAAAATTCTGGGACCATATGCGCCAGAACAAGAACAGCGGCCGTCCACCGATGACCGACGAGCAGCGGCGCCGCCGTCCACCGGTGGTGCATCCGTTGTTCATGACGCATCCGATCACCGAGAAGCGCGTGCTGTATTGCAATCCTGGTTACTCGATCCGCATCAACGAATTGCCGGAAGCGGAAAGCGAGGCGATGTTGCGGTATCTTTACGAGCATCAGCTTCAGGAGCGGTTCCGCCATACGCATCAATGGACCGAGAACGATCTGCTGGTGTGGGACCATATCGGCACGATCCATCGGGCGATCGCCGATTACCGTCCCGATGAAATCAGGCTGATGCGGCGCTGCCAGGTGATGGCGACCAAGGTTTTCGATCCGGCGTTTTCCGGAATGGCACGCGCGGCGTGAGGGACATGTGGAGCATGATGGTAACGTCGATCGACTCCGGTTTCGTTTCGCCCGACACGGTGACAAGTGTGGTTTCGAGCGCAATGCATTATCCGCGTGTATCTGTGGTTCCGTCTTGTCGGGCGTGTCATCCGTTATTGGCGGCAAAGGCAAGAGCAACCACAGATACACA